>NZ_KV791863.1:0-154197 GCF_001808005.1 Staphylococcus sp. HMSC13A10
TATAATTGTAGCCTGAGACATTGATTTATGTCTCAGGCTGATTTTTATTTATTATCATTATGTTCTGGAATAGGGAAGTAGTTAAATATTTCACCGGTTTCTAAGGCTTCGCTAAGCTGCGCTAACCACTCGTAATAAACCTTTGAATGGTCGAGTTGTGCTTTAACTTTATTAATGTCTTGACGTTCTTCATCAGTTAAATCGTTGTTATCCAGTAGCGGTTTTAGAAGTGTTTCCGCATCTTTAACAGCTTCCATATTAGTGTCAATTTCTCTTTCCCATTTTTTAGTGAAGAAATTGCGGAAGAAAGTGAAGAAATCTTTTTCAGCGATAAAGTGTTGCTTTCTACTACCTCTTGTAAATTGTTGTTTGACGATATCATAGTCTTGTAATTTTTTAACCCCTGCACTCATGCTAGGTTTACTCATTTGTAGTTGTTGTCGCATTTCATCAAGTGTCATACTTCCTTCAAACACCATGATACCGTAAAGGTTGCCGACACTACGATTAATTCCATATAAATCCATAGTTTCTCCAATGGAATTAATGACCAAGTCTTTGGCTTGCTCGACTTGAGATGAGTAGTTATTCGATTGTGTCATGACTGTACCTCCAATAATAATTATTTTATTTTACCACGTATCACAACAAATTTAACATGATTTCATTTTTTATATGCCAACATTTTATATATTTTATTTTAAAGAGATGAAAAACGACTATATATTATCATTATTTATTGATGAATATATGAAAAGAAGTTCTTTACCATTTCTTTGTTTCTCACCAATTCGAATCTGCTGAGATTAAAAAGGAACACCTTAGCTAAAGCTAATGCGTAAGTATCACTAACCTATTAAGAATAGGAGTGATACTTTATTCTCCAGACCTTTTTGATAAATTGACATATTTTCAATTTCTATGCTAACATAATTCTGTAAAATTCGTTAAATAAAAATTTAACAAACTTAACGGAGGTCATTTGATGGAACTTGTAAAGAACTTGTCTAATCGCCAATACATTGATGGTGAATGGGTAGACAGCTCAAATAAAAATACGAGAGAGATTATTAATCCATATAATCAAGAAGTTATTTTTACAGTAGCTGAAGGTACAAAAGAAGATGTAGAACGAGCAATTTTAGCTGCAAGAAGATCATTTGAAGATGGCGAGTTATCTTCAGAAACAGGTGAAGTCAGAGGTCAAAAAGTCAGAGCGATTGCAGATAAAATTAAAGAACATCGTGAAGAATTAGCTAAATTAGAAACATTAGATACTGGTAAAACATTGGAAGAGTCATATGCAGATATGGATGACATCCATAATGTATTTATATATTTTGCTGGTTTAGCAGATAAAGATGGCGGAGAAATTATCAATACGCCAATTCTAAATTCAGAAAGTAAAGTTGTTAAAGAACCAGTAGGCGTAGTGACTCAAATCACACCATGGAATTATCCTTTATTACAAGCATCTTGGAAAATCGCACCGGCTTTAGCAACAGGTTGCTCATTAGTAATGAAACCAAGTGAAATTACGCCTTTAACAACAATTCGTGTCTTTGAACTAATGGAAGAAGTAGGATTTCCTAAAGGTACAATTAACTTAGTATTAGGTTCAGGTGCTGAAATTGGTGACGTCATGTCAGGTCACGAAGAAGTAGATTTAGTGTCATTTACAGGTGGCATTAAAACAGGTAAACATATCATGAAACAGGCTGCAGACCACGTAACGAATGTAGCGTTAGAACTTGGTGGTAAGAACCCTAATGTTATTTTTGATGATGCTGACTTTGAATTAGCAGTAGACCAAGCATTAAATGGTGGTTACTTCCACGCTGGTCAAGTATGCTCAGCGGGTTCTAGAATTTTAGTTCACAACGATATCAAAGAAAAATTTGAAAAAGCACTTATAGATCGCGTTAGTAAAATTAAACTAGGTAATGGCTTTGATGATGATACTGAAATGGGACCAGTTATTTCTCAAGAACATAGAGATAAAATTGAAAATTATATGCAAATTGCAAAAGATGAAGGTGCAACAATTGCTATAGGTGGCAAACGTCCTGAAAGAGAAGATTTACAAGATGGATTATTCTTCGAGCCTACGGTAATTACAGATTGCGATACATCTATGCGTATAGTGCAAGAAGAAGTATTTGGACCAGTTGTTACTGTTGAAGGATTTGCAGATGAAGCAGAAGCAATTCGTTTAGCTAACGATTCAATATATGGATTAGCAGGCGCTGTATTTAGTAAAGATATTGGTAAAGCACAACGTGTAGCTAATAAATTGAAATTAGGTACAGTTTGGATTAACGATTTCCATCCTTACTTTGCACAAGCACCATGGGGTGGATATAAACAATCAGGTATTGGTAGAGAACTTGGTAAAGAAGGCCTAGAAGAGTATTTATCTACTAAACATATCTTAACTAATACAAACCCAGAACCAGTTAACTTCTTTAGTAAATAAAACATAACAATTATTCAGAGGTTTGAATGATGCGCTATTACTTAATAGGTCATTCGGCCTCTTACATATGTAAGAACGATTCAAGATAACTATGAAAGAGATGAATATAAAAACTAAAAAAATTAATTTCGGAGGTTATTTGTGATGAGTAGAAAACACGATTCATATGATTATATTATCATTGGCGGAGGTAGTGCAGGTTCAGTTTTAGGTGCACGACTAAGTGAAGATAAAGATAAAAATGTATTAGTATTAGAAGCGGGACGCAGTGACTATTTCTGGGATTTATTTATTCAAATGCCAGCAGCATTAATGTTCCCTTCAGGAAATCCTTTATATGATTGGATTTATCAAACTGAAGAAGAACCGCACATGGGACGTAAAGTTGACCATGCACGAGGTAAAGTGTTAGGTGGTTCAAGTTCAATTAACGGAATGATCTTCCAAAGAGGTAACCCAATGGATTATGAAGGTTGGGCAGAACCAGAAGGTATGGAAACTTGGGATTTCGCACATTGCTTGCCATACTTTAAAAAGTTAGAAACAGCATATGGATCAGCGCCTTATGATAAATACAGAGGTCATGATGGACCAATTAAATTAAAACGAGGTCCTGCAACGAATCCATTATTCAAATCATTCTTTGATGCTGGGGTTGAAGCAGGATATCATAAAACACCAGACGTAAACGGATTCCGACAAGAAGGTTTCGGACCATTTGATAGCCAAGTTCATCACGGACGCCGTATGTCTGCATCAAGAGCATATTTACGACCTGCAATGAGACGTAAAAATTTAGATGTAGAAACAAGAGCATTCGTAACAAAAATTAACTTTGATGGTAGAAGAGCTACAGGTGTGACTTATAAGAAAAACGGCAAAGAAAGAACAATCAATGCCAAAGAAGTTATTTTATCAGGTGGCGCATTTAATACACCACAATTGCTACAATTATCTGGAATTGGTGATTCAGAATTCTTAAAATCTAAAGGTATTGAACCTAGAGTTCATTTACCTGGTGTTGGGGAGAACTTCGAAGATCATTTAGAAGTGTATATCCAACATGAATGTAAAGAACCGGTATCTTTACAACCTAGTTTAGATGTAAAACGTATGCCATTTATTGGATTGCAATGGATTTTTGCTCGAAAAGGTGCAGCAGCTTCTAACCACTTTGAAGGTGGAGGATTTGTACGTTCAAATAACGAAGTAGACTATCCTAACTTAATGTTCCACTTCTTGCCAATCGCAGTTCGCTATGATGGTCAAAAAGCACCAGTAGCGCACGGTTATCAAGTACACGTTGGACCTATGTACTCTAATTCACGCGGTAGCTTAAAAATTAAATCTAAAGATCCATTTGAAAAGCCAAGTATAGTATTTAATTATCTTTCAACTAAAGAAGACGAACGTGAATGGGTAGAAGCTATTCGAGTTGCAAGAAATATCTTATCTCAAAAAGCGATGGATCCATTTAATGCAGGAGAAATTTCACCTGGACCTTCTGTACAAACAGATGAAGAAATTTTAGATTGGGTGCGTAAAGACGGAGAAACTGCATTACATCCATCATGTAGTGCTAAAATGGGACCAGCATCAGATCCAATGGCAGTTGTTGATCCACTTACTATGAAAGTACATGGTATGGAAAATTTACGTGTCGTAGATGCTTCTGCTATGCCTAGAACAACTAACGGTAATATCCATGCACCAGTACTTATGTTAGCTGAAAAAGCTGCAGATATTATTCGAGGTAGAAAACCTTTAGAACCTCAATATGTAGATTATTATAAACATGGTGTACATGATGAAATGGCAGGCGCTAAAGAAAACGATCCATTTTATAAACACTAATTAATTATATGATTTCAATCACTTCAATATGACAATGCTCATATTGGAGTGATTTTTTTCTAAATTTATGTCATTTTTAGTCAATAAAAGTGTGACGCAACAATAAACGGGAATAACATATTATAATGTAGATGTATAGATAAAGGAGAGGATTTTATGAGTAATACTTTAGTTGAAAAATTACGCGAAAAAGAAGATCGAATGATAGAAATTAGAAGACATCTTCACCAACATCCAGAATTATCCTTCCATGAAGAAGAAACACCAAAATATATTGCTGACTTTTATAAAGATAAAGATTGTAAATTGGAAACAAATGTGGGACCAAATGGTGTCAAAGTAACTATCGATAGTGGTAAACCTGGCAAAACATTAGCAATTCGTGCAGATTTTGATGCGCTACCTATTAAAGAAGAAACAGGATTATCATTTGCATCTAAAAATGATGGTGTTATGCATGCGTGTGGACATGATGCACATACAGCTTACATGCTTATTTTAGCCGAAACATTAATTGAAATGAAAGACCAATTTAGCGGTAAAGTGATTGTCATTCACCAACCAGCTGAAGAAATGCCTCCAGGTGGCGCGCAAGGTATGATTAAAGATGGTGTGCTTGATGGCGTTGACCATGTATTAGGTGTTCACGTTATGAGTACGATGGAAGCTGGAAAAATTTTTTACAAACCAGAATTTGTACAAACAGGTCGTGCTTACTTTAAATTAACAGTTCATGGTAGAGGCGGTCACGGTTCATCACCTCACATGGCAAATGATGCAATTGTGGCAGGATCTAACTTTGTAACAACTGCACAAACAGTTGTATCTAGACGTTTAAGTCCATTTGAAACTGGTGTCGTTACAATTGGTTCTTTCGATGGTAAAGGTCAATTTAATGTAATCAAAGATACTATTGAAATCGAAGGTGACGTGCGTGCGCTTACGGATGATACAAAAGATACAATTCAAAAAGAATTAACACATCTTGTTGAAGGATTAGAAGCTTCATTTGGCGTAAAATGTGATTTCGAATTTAACAAAGATTACCCTGCATTATATAACAATCCAGAATTCACATCTTATGTAGCTGAAACAATTAAAAATGCAGAAGGAACAGATATTCAAGGTGTAGAAGAATGTGAAGCACAACCACCTTCTGAAGACTTTGCATTTTATGCAGTAGAACTACCAAGTACATTTATTTATTCAGGAGCAGCACCAGAAGATGGCGAAGTATATCCACACCATCACCCTAAATTTAATATTAGTGAATCATCTATGTTAGTTGCTGCTGAAGCAGTAGGTACTGTTGTATTAGACTATTTAAATTAAGATAGATGACTATAAATTACAGATTAAAATATGTAAATTAAAATAATAAGTATGCCCGTCAGTCTAACAGCACTCTTATGTGCTATGTTGCTATTAGTACTGGCGGGCTACTCATACATATGACTATTGCGCTTATAAGTTTTAATATTTTAACTTATCAAACCCATGTTTAAACTTATATTTAACGTTGTTTAAATCATTAAGCAAACTGATGAACGAGACATCAATAACTAATGTATTAAAGAGAAATTTATGATATAAAAACGAACTAATTAATTTCGTCATTATTTTGCAAATAGAAAAATATATTAGACTATTTAATTTTGATTGGTGTTTTATTTACTAATTCGTGATATCATTAATATATTAAGTAAGAAGAGGTGATTTAGTGACGTTTTATGAGTTTATACAAGGATTTACTGGAGACCAAACACCTCTAGGAGAACTAGCCGCTTGGGTTGATAAAGATGTACAATTTCCAAAAGAAGAAAAATTAGCGAAGAATATTTTAAATTATTTTAAACAAATAACAAATTTAGATGATGAAATACTAGAAATAGTTAAAAGATCACTTTCAATATATGAACAAAATATTTAAACGTAAAATGAATTAGAATGAAGGAACTAATATGTTACTAAATGATTATTATAAAATGTATAAAATGAATGAATCTAATGATGAATTTATGATTGAGAAAAATAATGATGCACAATATTATGATATTTTAGAATCAATTAATCAATTATCAAATGATACATTTTGTGTGCTCAATCATTTATTTGTAAATGAAGATAAAGAAGACCAATTTGAAGATAAATTCTTATCACGTCAAAAACACCTTCAAGATGTACCAGGGTTTAAAGCATTGCGCTTCCTTAAACCTCGAACAAATCATAGACATTATATTATTGTTACATTATGGGAATCGAGACAAGCGTTTTATGACTGGCAAAATTCATCAGAATACGCACAAACACATCGTAAACGAGGTACTAAACAAGGCGTTGATAATCAAATTGTGAATCGTGATTTTTCATATAACATTAGAATAGAATTAGAAGATTTGAAAAAACAAATGCTAGATTATGAAGATATATTTTAAATCATAGAAGGGCGGATAGAAATCATTTTATGTAAATGCTATTTCGGATCCGTCCTTTTTTTATTATAAAAGATCATTTTAGTTTAGTAGATAGATACTAAAGAGTAAAATATATCAATGAGATTATACATTTGATAATATAATAGTGAATGTTAAGGAAAGGGAGTAATATAATGGAAAAAACTGATTTACTAGCACCAGAAAAATACAATATTACATCTGCAATCGAACAATATGCTTCAGACGCATCTAAAAAAGCAATCATTTATCGTGATTCAGAACATGATCATATAGAAGTGACTTATCAGGAATTAATAAAAAATGCTAATAAAGTAGGTAATATATTTAAAAAGCATGGTTTGAAATATGGTGACAAAGTTTTAATTATGATGCCAAGAGCTATTGCTACCTATGAATTATACATTGCAGCTTTAAAATTAGGTATTGCCATTATTCCAAGTTCTGAAATGTTACGTACAAAAGACTTACAATATCGTGTAAGTCATGGAGAAATTGATGCGGTTATTTCATTTGGAAAATTTATTAAGGAATTTGAAGGATTAAAAGAATATCAAAGCCTTACTAAATTTATCGTTGGTGATACACACGAAGATTGGATTTCGATTGAGGAAGAAAAAGCAAGTGTTAGTGATGAACTTGAAGCAGCAGACACATCTCGTGAAGATGTTGCTATATTATCTTATACATCAGGCACTACAGGAAACCCAAAAGCAGTTACTCATTCACATGGTTGGGGTTATGCCCACCTACAAATGGCACCTAAACATTGGTTATGTATTAAAGAAGATGATTTAGTTTGGGCAACTGCTGCACCTGGATGGCAAAAATGGGTATGGAGTCCTTTCTTATCAACTTTAGGTTCTGGAGCAACAGCATTTGTTTATAATGGTCGTTTTAAACCAGAAACATATCTAGAATTATTACAAGATTATCAAATTAACGTCCTATGCTGTACACCTACAGAGTATCGTATGATGGCTAAACTACAAAATCTTGATGAATATAATTTAGAACATTTGCATAGTGCAGTTTCTGCAGGTGAACCATTAAATAGAGAAGTTGTAGAACAGTTTAAAAAATATTTTGATATTATTGTTAGAGATGGATATGGTCAAACAGAAAGTACATTATTAATTGGATTCCTGAAAGATACAGCACCTCGACCTGGAGCAATGGGTAAATCTATACCAGGAAGTTATACAACAATTATTGATGACGATGGTAATGAAGTAGAAGCCAATGTTAAAGGTAATATTGCAGTCCCATTAGACTTACCTGCACTGTTTAAAGGTTACTATAAAGAACCAGAACGAACTGCTTCAGCAAGATTAGGCGATTACTATGTTACTGGAGATTTAGCACATCAAGATGAAGATGGTTATTTCTGGTTTGAAGGTCGTAAAGATGACATTATCATTAGCTCTGGCTATACGATTGGACCATTTGAAGTTGAAGATGCTTTAACAAATCACCCAGCTGTCAAAGAATGTGCTGTCGTTGCAAGCCCTCATGAATTGAGAGGTAATATTGTAAAAGCATTTATTATTCTGCAAAATGGATATGAAGGAACTGAAGAATTAATTAAAGAACTTCAAACATTTACGAAAAATGAAGTTGCACCATACAAGTATCCTCGTTCTATTGAATTTGTAGAAGATTTACCTAAAACTAATTCAGGTAAAATTAGACGTGTAGAATTAAGAGATGCAGAAATTGAAAAATATAATCAACAACATGAATAAATAAGTATATTAGACACCGCTTTAATTAAAGTGGTGTCTTTTTTTAATAGTTATTAGTATGACACATTTAACCAAAATAATATTAATAATTAAACTGTTCCAATTTGAGAATGTTTTATAACCAAATTATGACAAAATTAGTAACTAATAGAAAACGTTTACATATAAATCTTGTCTTTTTTAACTCAATATGACATACTCTAAAATGATTAGTATGACATATTGAGAGAGGTGCTTATTTATGGAAAAATTAATTTATGCATTTGATGAAGGTAATAAGACTATGAAAGATTTACTTGGAGGTAAAGGTGCGAATTTATCTGAAATGAAACGGTTAGGATTACCAGTTCCAGATGGTTTTACAATTACAACTGCAGCTTGTATTGACTATTTGAAACAAGGTGGTCAATTATCTGATAATGTGACATCACAATTACAAGAACATTTAAACGCATTTTCAAATCGAACAGGTAAGTCATTTTCATCACAAGAAGACTTATTACTTGTATCAGTGCGTAGTGGTGCAAAAATATCGATGCCTGGGATGATGGATACGATTTTAAATTTAGGATTAAATGACGAAAACGTTGAAAAACTTGCAAATAAAACTAATGACGCCAGATTTGCATATGATTGTTATCGTCGTTTACTACAAATGTTTGGTGACGTTGTATACGGCGTACCGATGAATCGATTTGATACATATTTTGATAACTATAAGAAGGAACATCAATTTGAGTCAGATGCAGATATTACTGCCGATGGATTAAAACATATATGTGAAAAGTATAAAGATATTTATATGGAGTATGGTAGTAAACCATTTCCTCAAGATCCTTATAAGCAATTAAAAGAAGCAATTGAAGCAGTATTTAAATCTTGGGACAATGATCGTGCACGTGTCTATAGAGATTTGAATGATATTCCTCATGACATAGGTACAGCTGTAAATATACAGGAAATGGTGTTTGGTAATAGTGGAGAACAAAGCGGTACTGGTGTGGCGTTTACTAGGAATCCAGTTACTGGAGAAAATAAATTGTTCGGTGAGTACTTATTAAACGCACAAGGTGAAGATGTAGTGGCAGGTATACGTACGCCACAAGATATTAATACATTAAAAGATCAAATGCCTGATGTACATAAAAATTTTGTCGAAGTAACAAAGCAATTAGAAACACATTATAAAGACTTACAAGATATTGAATTTACTATTGAAAATGGACAACTATACTTACTTCAAACACGTAATGGTAAACGTACAGCACGAGCAGCAATAAAAGTTGCAGTTGATTTAGTTAATGAAGGTCTTATATCTAAAGAAGAAGCTGTAACTCAAGTAGATGTTAAATCAATTGAAACACTTTTACATCCAAACTTTAAAGAAGAATCATTAAAGCAGGCAACTGTAATTTCTAAAATGGGACTTCCAGCCAGTCCAGGGGCTGCTACTGGTCAACTCGTATTTTCTGCGGAGGAAGCTAAAGAACAAGCAGAAAGTGGTAATAAGGTGATTTTAATGAGACCTGAAACATCTCCAGAAGATATAGAAGGAATGGTAGCTAGTGAAGCTATAGTAACAACTCATGGTGGAATGACATCTCATGCAGCAGTCGTTGCAAGAGGTATGGGAAAATGTTGTGTTACTGGATGTTCTGATGTAGAGATAGATACAGTGAATAAAACTGTAAATTATCCTAATGGAGATGTTTTACGTGAAGGAGATATTGTATCCGTAGATGGTAGTGCAGGTGATTTATATCTAGGGGAAATTGAAACAGTAAGTGCAGAACATAGTGATGAATTTGAACAGTTTATGCAGTGGTCTGAAGAAACGGCTAGATTACAAGTACGCATGAATGCTGAAACTCCTCAAGATATTAAATCTGGGTATGAATTTAATGCTAAAGGTATTGGTTTAGTAAGAACAGAGCACATGTTCTTTGGAGCTGAACGACTAGTAGAAATGCGAAGATTTATTTTAGCGTCAAATTATGAAGAACGTGTTGAAGCATTAAACAAAATTAAAACATATCAAATAGAAGATTTTGAATCTATTTTTAAATTATCGGATGGCCGTCCAACAATTGTACGTTTACTCGATCCACCATTACATGAATTTTTACCAGCTTCAGAAGAAGATATTCAAATTGTAGCCAAACAATTAGATGTCTCAACTGATTACTTAAAAAGAAGAATCAATGATTTGAATGAAGTCAATCCTATGTTAGGTCATAGAGGATGTCGTTTGGCAGTCACTTATCCTGAATTATATGAGATGCAAGTAGAAGCAATTATGAGTAGTGTATTTAACCTTCAACAACAAGGAATAGAATCCCAACCTGAGATTATGATTCCACTAGTTTCTACAGTAGAGGAATTTACGACACTAAAAAAACAATTAATTACAACAATCAATGATTTAGAGAATGAAACGAATAGCAAAGTACCATATTTAATTGGCACAATGATTGAAACACCAAGAGCATGCCTGATTGCTGGCCAATTAGCACAACATTGTGATTTCTTTAGCTTTGGAACTAACGATTTAACACAATTGACATATGGTTTCTCAAGAGATGATGCAGGTAAATTTATAAACGTGTATACTGAAAATAACATATTACAGCTTGATCCATTCCAAACATTAGATAATGATGGTGTAGGTCAATTGATTAACTTAGCCGTAACAAATGCTAAACAAGTCAATCCGTCTATTAAAATTGGAGTTTGTGGAGAATTAGGTGGCGATGCTAAATCAATTCATCGTTTTAATCAGTTATCTATTGATTATGTTTCATGTTCTCCATTCCGCGTGCCTGGGGCAATCTTAGCTACAGCTCAGAGTCAAGCTGAAGAAAGTGAGAGATAAGGTGAAAGAACATAATGAACAAGAATTAACGATTTATATTGTTTCTGATTCAATAGGGGAAACAGCTCAGCGAATGATTCATGCAACGCTAACTCAATTTCCAGATTTAACACAAATAGAAATTAAGAAATTTCCTTATATTAAAGATGAGATGGAGTTTCTTAACGTATTAGAATTGGCACGTGAAAAAAATGCCATTGTTGTTACAACATTAGTTAATGAATCATTTAATGCATTAGGACATCAATACGCGAACGAACATCAATTATCATATATAGACTATATGTCAGAGTTAATTACGATGATTGAAAAACATACGACATCTACGCCTTTAATGGAAAGTGGCGCGTTACGTAAGATGAATACAGAATACTTTAATAGAATTGAAGCTATAGAGTATTCTGTGAAGTACGATGACGGTAAACATTTTACTGATATTGGAGAAGCGGACGCATTAATTGTCGGAGTTTCTAGAACGTCTAAAACACCGTTAAGTATGTATTTAGCTAATAAAGGTTACAAAATTACTAATATACCATTAGTACCTGAAGTTACAATTCCTGAAAGTGTATTTCAACATAAAAATTTAAAAGTATTTGGATTAACAGCAAGCCCTAATTATATTGCCAATATTAGAAAAAATCGTGCAGAAGCTTTAGGTATTTCTAAAACATCAACTTACAATAGTTTAGAAAGAATTAAGAAGGAACTGTCCTACGCTGAAGAAATATTTAATAAATTAAATGCTATTGTGATTAATACAGAATACAAATCGATAGAAGAATCGGCATTTTATATCGAAAGGTTTTTACAACAGAAAGACTAAAAGTTAAAACTATTATGAAATGAAGTAAAGTAATATATAGATTTGCATGCTTTTGTGAATAAAATATAATCATAAACAAAACCAATTTCTATTATTATAAAGAATAATAATTTACTTTTCCGATAGCTTGATTTAACATAATAATAGAAGACTAGTTTGCGAGATGGATTGTTAGAAAAATTGTATTGAGCTTTGATTGAAAATACAGTTTTAGTGGACTGGTGTAAGTATTTATTATATTGGAGAGGTGAACAAAATGGCAAAGTCTGACAAAAAAGACGTAATTTTAATTGGTGCCGGTGTACTTAGTACAACATTCGGTTCAATGCTAAAAGAAATTGCGCCAGACTGGAATATTCATTTATATGAACGTTTAGACCGTCCTGGTATTGAAAGTTCTAATGAACGTAACAATGCTGGTACAGGTCACGCCGCACTTTGTGAATTGAACTATACTGTTCAACAACCTGATGGTTCAATTGATATTGAAAAAGCAAAAGAAATCAACGAACAATTTGAGATTTCTAAACAATTTTGGGGTCATTTAGTTAAAACTGGAAACATTGAAGATCCACGTGCATTCATTAACCCATTACCTCATATTAGCTTTGTAAGAGGTAAAAATAACGTTAAGTTCTTAAAAGACCGTTATGAAAAAATGAAAGCTTTCCCAATGTTCGATAATATCGAATACACAGAAGATATTGATGTAATGAGAAAGTGGATTCCATTAATGATGAAAGGCCGTCAAGATGATGGTAGCTACATGGCAGCAAGTAAAATTAATGAAGGTACAGATGTTAACTACGGTGAATTAACTCGTAAAATGGCTCAACACCTTCAAGAAACTGACAATGTAGATGTTCATTATAATCATGAAATCATTGATTTTGAACGTTTATCTAATGGTAAATGGTCAGTTAAAATAAAAAATCGTAACACTGGTGAAGTTTTTGAACAAGAAACAGACTATGTATTTATTGGTGCCGGTGGCGGAGCAATTCCACTATTACAAAAAACTGGTATCCCTGAAAGTAAACATTTAGGTGGGTTCCCAATTAGTGGACAATTTATCGCTTGTACAAATCCAGAAGTGATTAAACAACACGATGCCAAAGTTTATGGTAAAGAACCACCAGGCACACCACCAATGACTGTACCTCACTTAGATACACGTTATATTGATGGTGAAAGAACATTGTTATTTGGACCATTTGCGAATGTAGGTCCTAAATTCCTTAAAAACGGTTCAAACTTAGATTTATTCAAATCAGTTAAACCATACAATATTACAACATTATTAGCATCTGCTGTTAAAAACTTACCATTAATTAAATATTCATTCGACCAAGTGATTATGACTAAAGAAGGTTGTATGAACCACTTACGTACGTTCTATCCAGAAGCACGTGATGAAGATTGGCAAGTTTATACAGCAGGTAAACGTGTTCAAGTAATCAAAGATACTAAAGAACACGGTAAAGGTTATATCCAATTTGGTACAGAAGTAGTAAACTCTGAAGATCACTCAGTAATTGCATTATTAGGTGAATCACCAGGGGCATCAACTTCAGTATCAGTAGCATTAGAAGTACTTGAAAAGAACTTTGCTGAATATGCTGATGAATGGAAACCATTAATCAAAAAAATGATTCCTTCATACGGTGAATCATTAATTGAAGATGAACAATTAATGAGAAAAATCCGTAAACAAACTTCAAAAGATCTAAAATTAGGTTATTACGAATAGTAATAGATAGAATAACTCAACCAAAGTTGAACGAACACTTTGGTTGAGTTTTTTGTTTATTTTATCGAAAATTTGAAAAATAAATTGTTATAATAAAACCAATAAATAGAGAAATGAGGTTTTACAAATGTCTAAATTACCAAAAGATTTTCTATGGGGAGGCGCGTTAGCAGCCAATCAATTTGAAGGGGGATATGATCAAGGTGGAAAAGGTCTTAGTGTTATTGATGTCATGACAGCTGGCGAACATGGTAAAGCACGTGAAATTACACAAGATGTTGATCCTAATAAATATTATCCAAATCATGAAGGTATCGATTTTTATCATCGTTATAAAGAAGATGTGAAATTATTTAGTGAAATGGGACTGAAATGTCTTCGTACCTCTATTGCGTGGACAAGAATATTACCTAATGGCGATGAAGTAGAACCTAATGAAGAAGGTTTGAAATTCTATGATGATTTATTTGATGAATTACTAAAATACGATATTCAACCAATTATTACATTATCTCATTTTGAAATGCCACTTCATTTAGCTAGAGAATATGGTGGTTTTAAAAATAGAAAAGTAGCAGATTTCTTTGCTCATTTTGCAGAAACTGTATTTAAACGTTATAAAAATAAAGTTAAATATTGGATGACTTTTAATGAAATTAATAACCAAATGGATTTAAATAATCCAATTTTCCTATGGACGAATTCTGGAGTATTACTTTCAGAAGATGATAATAAAGAAGAAGTGCTATATCAAGTTGCACATAATGAACTTATTGCTAGCGCTAAAGCTGTTAAAATTGGTAAAGAAATTAACCCTGAATTTGAAATTGGTGCTATGATTTCTCACGTTCCAATTTATCCATATAGCTGCAACCCTAAAGATATGATGGAAGCAGAAATTGCTGGTAGATTAAGATTCTTCTTCCCAGATGTTCAAGTAAGAGGTTATTACCCAGGTTATGCTACAAAAATGTTCGAACGTGAGAATATGGATATTGGTTGGGTAGAAGGTGATGATCAAATTTTACGTGAAGGTACTGTAGATTATATTGGATTTAGCTATTATATGTCTACTGTTGTTAAATCTGATAGTGAAACAAGTGTTGAAGATAATATCATTAATGGAGGACTACCTAATTCAGTTGAAAATCCTTACATTCAAACAAGCGATTGGGGTTGGGCAATTGATCCAGTAGGACTTAGATTTACATTGAATGTATTATACAATCGTTATCAAATTCCATTATTCATTGTAGAAAATGGTTTTGGTGCTGTGGATGAGTTTGATAAAAATGGAGAAATACATGATGATTATCGTATCAATTATTTAAAAGAACATATCCAAGCCTCAATTGAAGCGGTTGATCAAGATGGCGTAGATTTAATGGGTTATACACCTTGGGGTATTATTGATATCATTTCATTTACAACAGGAGAAATGAAAAAACGTTATGGTTTAATACATGTTGATCGAGATAATGAAGGTAATGGTACACTTGATCGTACTAAGAAAGATTCATTTGATTGGTACAAACACGTGATTGAAACCAATGGTGAGGATTTATAGAAATATAATGACAAACTAAAGGAGACGCAAGATGGCCTATTATTTAGTAAAATTTGTACACACCGATATAGAACATTGGAAACAACATGTGAGAGATCATGCAATATATCTATATCAACTTGTTGAATCAGGAGATTTATTACTTTCAGGACCTATTGAAAATAATGATGATTATCAAAAAGAAGCTTATCTGGTACTCAAAGCAGACAATGAAGCACAATTAATGGCATTGTTGAAAGCTGATCCATTTTGGAAACAAGGATTAGTATCAGATTATACTATCGAAAAATGGACACCAATGTTTGGAAATCCTGGAAATATCTATATAACACCTCCAACAAATCAAGACAACTAAAAAATATATAACATTATAGAAGATGGAACTATACAATAATTAGAATTTGTAATTATTTTAGTTCCATCTTTTTTTAATAAGGTATATAATTTTTCATAATTATTAAACCACAATTATATCTTTATAATTTATTGAAAGATATCGAATTGAAGGAGTTGTTATTCATGGATATAAATCATTTAAAAGAATTTATACTTCTTGCAAAATATGAGAATTATCTTAAGGCTTCACAAGAATTGTTTATAGCACAGTCAACATTATCAAAACATATGACTGCTTTGGAAAATGATATAGGACATCGTTTAATTGATAGGACTAATAAGAAGATAGAATTAACTGAATCTGGTAGTCTATTTCTTCATTATGCTAAACAAATTTGTCAAAATGAAGAGGAATTAAAGAAACATCTTTCATTAAAAGATGTAGATGATATAGTAACAATAAATATGGGCGCTTCTCGTTTGATGATTGAATATGGTATTACGGAATTGGTATCTCAATGTGTGAAATTATATCCTAAGGTTAGATTTAAAATTACAGAAGGCTCGGAGATAGAATTAAAACAAGCTATTGATCAACAAAAACTTGATATTAGTTTTATTAGAGAACTTTCTCCGGCCAAAAGTAATAATAGTTTTGTATATATGAAAGAACAACTTTGTGCAATTGCTAAGAATACACATCCTTTAGCTAACCAAGATGAAATATCATTAGAAATGTTAAAAGATGAACAACTTTATTTGCCACCTGATTTTACAGTAGAACACCAAGCCTTCCTCAAATGTTGTGAGAAAGAACAATTTTATCCAATTATTTCATTTACTGCTCCTCGAATGGAGAATTTATTAGAAATGGTTAATATTAATGAAGGTATTGCATTGATAATGGAGCATCAAGCCCGTTTTTATTTAAATGAATCTTACAAGTTAATTCCATTGAAGCCGGAAATTGATTCTTATATTAATTGTAAGTTACATCATGACTGCCCAGATTCAAAAGAATTAGAGAACTTTATGTCTATTGCCCGTCAAAATTCAAAAAATTAAAGAAGGTAAGTCAAGAGACCAACGACTTAATATACGTTTCTAATTCAGAATACAAACACCTCTAAAATCGAATTGATAGTGCTTAGTTTCCTCGCTATGATTAAAATTATATTAATTAAAGGAGGAAACTTATATGAAAAAAGCCTTAGCCCTAATGTTAACAGCTAGTTTATTGCTAACTGGATGTGAGTCAGGTCATCACGATAATAATCAAAGTAAAACTCATACAAAAGGTGTGAATGTTTCAAATACTAAAATTAAAGATTATAAACAAGCATCCTCTAAATTAAAGATTGATAATACAAAATGGAAATATGATAGTAAAAATAAAGTGTATTATCAATTAAATATAAGTTATGTAAGTCATCCTCAAGCTAAAAATGTTGAAAAATTAGGTATATATGTTCCTGCTGCGTATTTTAAAGGTAAGAAAAATAAAGATGGTACATATACTGTTACTGTAAATAATGAAAACAAAGTAAATGGTTATTCAGCTAAAAATGCACCATTAGTGTATCCGGTTAATACACCGGGTTATGCTGAACAAAGTGCACCAACTTCATATAAATATAGTAATATTTCAAAATATATGAAAGCCGGATTTATATATGTAGAGGCTGGATTAAGAGGACGTAGTATGAATATCGGAAATAGTTCCAGTAGTTCATCTAATAAATCATATGAGTATGGAGCTCCATGGGGAGTTACTGATTTGAAAGCGGCTATTCGTTATTATAGATTTAATTCTAATGAATTACCTGGTAATAGTGAAAAAGTCTACACATTTGGTCACAGTGGTGGTGGCGCACAAAGTGCTATTGCAGGAGCATCTGGAGATAGTAAAACATATTATAAATATTTGAAAAAAATTGGCGCAGCAATGACTGATAAAAAAGGGAAATATATTAGCGATAAAATTGACGGTGTAATGTCTTGGTGTCCTATTACAAATTTAGATGAAGCAGATGCAGCATATGAATGGCAAATGGGGCAATATACAAACAGCAATAGTAGAAAAAACAAAACATTCCAAAAAGCATTATCTAATGATTTAGCTCAATCATATGGATCATATATCAACAAATTAAATTTAACTACTAATGGACAAAAATTATCACTTAATAAATCTAAACAAGGTTATTATACTGAAGGTTCATATGCAAAATATCTAAAAAAAGAAGTTGAAGAATCAGCTACTGACTTTTTAAATAATACTAAGTTTCCTTATAAGAAAACAGATAATCAACAAGCTGGAATGGGTCAAAGTAAGGCACCATCTAATGGTCAAAAGCCAAAAGGTAAAGGTGCTATGCCAAAAATGGGCTCTCAATCAAATAACAAAACATATAAAACTATGGATGCTTATCTTAAAGATCTGAATAAAAAAGGTAAATGGATCACTTATAATAAGAAAACTAAGAAAGCGCATATCACTAGTCTTAAAGACTTTGCCAAATATTATAAAACACCATCTAAATCAGTACCAGCATTTGATGATTTAAAACGTAGTCAAGCAGAAAATAATGTATTTGGCACAAATGGTAATCATACAAAACTACATTTTGATAAAACAACGGCTAAATTGTTAAAACAAAATCAAAGTAAATATTCAAAAATGAGTGGCTGGAAAAATAAATATGTAGATAATTATAATGATGACTTAAAACAAAAAGATAAACTTAACCAATCTGTAGAAACACGTATGAATATGTATAATCCGATGTACTATTTATCTAATTATTATAAAGGATATGGAAAATCAAATGTTGCGAAACATTGGAGAATCAGAACGGGAATTCAACAAGGCGATACAGCATTAAATACTGAAACAAATCTGTCATTAGCTTTAAAACAGTATGTTGGAAATAAAAATGTTGATTTCAAAACTGTATGGGATCAAGGCCATACAATGGCAGAAACTTCAGGAAATAGCGATACTAATTTTATCAAATGGGTAGAAAAAAATAATAAAAAATAAAGTGACAATTGAACCTGAAACGTCAAATAGATGTTTCAGGTTTTAATTTATACTAAAAAATAACGATATATCGTTGACTTATTTCGATATATCGTTTATGATACTGATATATCGAAATAGAGAAAGGTGATTAATATGTTTAATAGAAATGAAAATAGAATGAACGGTCATATGAGAAGATTTGAAGGATTTGGTATGAATGGAGGACCTGGTAGAGGACCAGGACAGTTTGGTGGCTTTAGAAAAATGAATGGCAAAGATAGATTTTTTAAAAAAGGAAATCTTCAATATGTCATTTTACAAATGTTACAAGAAGAACCAAGACACGGGTATCAAATTATTAAAGATTTAGAAGGAAGATTCAATGGATTCTATGCACCTAGCCCAGGTTCAGTATATCCAATATTACAAATGTTAGAAGATAGAGATTTTGTATCTATTCATAAAGAAGGAAATAAAAAAGTATATTCTATTACTGATGAAGGTACTCAATTTTTAGAAGAAAATCCTGAAAATGAAGACTTTAAGAAACGAATGGAACAATTTAAAAATGCTGATTTTGAAGGAATGAAAGCAGCACGTAAACAACTACATGAAGTGTTTAAATTATTTATGGAAGCATCACAACAAGCAATGAATGATAACGAGAAAAAAGAAAAATTTGATGCGATTATTAAAGAAACTAAAGAAAAATTAGAACAACTAACTAAATAATAGATAAGAATAAAAAAAGACACGTGATTTAATCACGTGTCTTTTCTATATTAATATATTAGTTTTTATTAACTGAAGCATCATAGATTGAATCTACTGCGTCACCTAATGCTTTATCGAATTCTTCTTGTGATTGACTAGCTCTTAAGTCACTAGCTAATGCACGAGAGAAGCTTGCGATAAGATCTTCGTTGTCTTTTAATAATTTATTAGCTTCATCTCTGCTGTAACCGCCTGATAATACTACAACACGTACAACATTTGGATGTTGAGCTAATTCTTTATATAAGTTAGGTTGAGTTGGGATAGTTAATTTAAGCATAACTAATTGATCGCTGTCTAAATTGTCTAAACCTTTTTTAAGTTCATCTTTTAAGACATTTTCAATTTCTGCTTTATCTTTAGCGTTGATATTTACTTCAGGTTCAATAATTGGAACTAAACCTTTAGCGATAATTTTTTTAGCGAATTCAAATTGTTGTTCAACAACATCTTTGATACCTTGTTCATTTAATTCTAAAATGTTTGAACGCATTTTAGTACCGAAAATATGACGTTCATTAGCACGATCTAAAGTGTCGTCTAAATCGTCAATTGGTTTCATTAATTGAACACCGTTTTGTTCTTCAGCTAAACCTTTATCTACTTTTAAGAAAGGAACAACACCTTTATCAGCTAAATAGTCTCCAGTATATTTACCTTCAACTTCACGATCCATAGTTTGTTCGAAAAGAATCGCACCTAAAATTTTATCAGCTGAGAATGATGGTGAAGTTACAACGCGTGTACGCATATCATGAACAAGTTTGAACATTTCATCATCATTGCTATATTCATCTTCATTAATACCATATTCTTTTAAAGCTTTAGGTGTACTACCACCACTTTGGTCTAATGCTGCAATAAAGCCTTTACCGTTCTTCATTTTTTCTAATTGTTCTTTATTCATACTTTCCACTCCTTAACTTAACTTTCATCTACAGTATGATAAAAATTAATCTGATTCTCAAGCGATTCAACTTATAAATTTCAAGAAAATTACACTATAATAGTATAAAGTCAAAAAATCGACTTATAATAATGTTCGTAAAGGTGGTGGGGATGATGTGTAGAAGAATACTAATCATTGGTAGTCCAGGAACTGGTAAATCAACTTTAAGCAATCTACTTAGCCATCAAATGAATTTACCACTTTATCATTTAGATGACATATTTTGGAAAAATTCAATTTCAACTATAAGCCAACAACAATTTATTAGTGAAATTCAGAAAATAATAATGTTAAATAAATGGATTATTGATGGAAACTATACAGATACTTTAGAAATGAGAGTGTGTAAGGCTGATACAATAATTTGGTTACAAGAAACACGATTAAAGTGTATGTTGAGAGCAGTTAAAAGATATATCAAACACGTTGTAACCAATAAAAATGTCGGTGCGAATCCTAAAACAATGAGTATAGAATTTCTAAAGTACATATGGGACTTTCCTAAAGAAAATCACGAAAAAATAAAAGCGATTAAACGTCAATATCCAGAGAAATTATGGATTATTAAATAACCAACAATTATTTCCGATAATTTATGTATGTAAAATACAAATTAAATGATGCAATGTGCTAATATATAATTAAGAAAAGTTTTCTTTAATTTAATATATTGTTTAAAAACATAAAATGGTTAAGAAATCTTTTTTAATACACATAAGGGGTTTAGGGATGAATCATAAAAAATTATGGGTGACATTAGCAGCAAGTTCAATAATTATCGCAGGTTGTAGTAATGGTAGCAATAATGGCAACAATGATAATAAAGATACTAATAAATCAGAACAAACAGCAAACCAAAAGAATAAAGTAGCATACCCTAAAGATGGTGTTAAAGGTATCTATGTTACGAGTAATTCAACACAAGGTGAGAAAATAGATCAATTGATTAAATATGTAAAAGATGCAAAATTAAATGCAATGGTTATCGATGTTAAAGATGACGAAGGTAATGTCACTATGAAATTTAATACAGGTAATAAATTGATAGATAAAAATACGATGGATATTGCAGAAGCAAAACCATTATTGAAAAAATTGAAAGATAATGATATTTATCCCATTGCTCGTATAGTCACATTTAAAGATACTAAATTAGCTAAAGAACACCCAGAGTGGTCATTTAAAGAAAAGGACGGCTCAGTTTGGCAAAATGGCAAAGGAGAAAGTTTTGTTAACCCATTTGTCAAAGATGTTTGGAAATATAATGTAAACATTTCAAAAGCAGCCGCAAAAGCCGGATTCCAAGATATTCAATATGATTATGTTAGATTCCCTGAAGGTTTTGAAAATGAAGCAGATCAATTAGATTATGATAAAGGCGATTATAAAAACAGTAAATTAAGTAAAGGTGACCAACGTGTAGATACGGTCACAAATTACTTAGAATATGCACATAAAGAATTAAAACCGTATAAAGTTAAAATATCTGCAGATGTTTTTGGTTATTCTGCACTAGTAAAAAATGCGCCAGGAATTGGACAAAGTTTCCCTAAAATCTCTAAAAATGTTGACGCTATTTCTTCAATGATTTATCCGTCCCATTGGAGTCCAGGCGATTTCGGATTAGAAGCGCCAGATACAGAACCATATAAAACAGTAAATAGATATATTCAAAAGGAAAATAGTATTTTAGATGAATTAGGTAAGAAAAAGCCAATTTCAAGACCTTGGATTCAAGACTTTACTGCTTCTTATTTAGGAGAGGGAAATTATAAAGAATATGATGCACAAGCATTATCTGATCAAGTCCAAGCTTTAAAAGACAATGGTGTGAATGAATTCTTATTATGGAATGCAGGTAATGACTATACTGAAGGCGCTAACTTTAATCCTAAAAAAGGTGAAAACCAAGATAAAGATTATCAAAAGGATAAACAAAATAAGTAGAAATTAAAAACACCTCTTGTGGCCAATTAACCACAAGAGGTGTTTTACAATCAATAATATTGAATTAGAATAACATTTGATCGCTACCGAACGTATCATTTAATGCTTGTTGAGCTAATACGTTTAAATAGTTCCAAGGACGGTCATAATCTGGTTGGAAGAAGAAGTCTTGTACTGCTAATTGTTCTAAAGTATAACCAGCAGAGATTGCAATAGAAATAGTATTAATTGCTTCTGTGACGTCTTCTTTAGACATTAATTGAGCACCTAGAATTCTATGACTATCTTCATCAAATATCACTTTCATGTGAATGTCTGTTTCATCTTGCATGAATTTAGGTCTAATAAGTTCTTTGACATATTTTTCACCTAAATTACCATCATAGCTGTCTTTTTCAGTTCCATGAACACCAGTTTGACCAAATTTATAATCAAATAATTGTAATCCTGAAGTACCAGAGACACGTGGCATTTCTACGTCATGACCTAACATATTTTTAGCAGCAGTCACACCTTGACGTCTTGAATTAGTAGCTAATGCAATATAACGGTCTTCTTCAATAGGTGCAAATGGTACTAATGTAGCATCGCCACCAGCATAAACATCTTTAGCTGAAGTTTCTTGTTTATGATTAATTTCGATAATACCTTTATTACCTAGTTTAATTTTGCCGTCTAACCATTCAGTAGCGGGTGCAACACCTACAGCTATTAATACTGTATCCGCTTCATATTCATTTTTATCAGTTACTACTTTATTTACATTACCTTCATTGTCGCCTTCTAAAGCTTTTACTGATTCGCCGCCAATAAATTCTAAGTTATGTCCTTTACTATTTTGTTCTAAAATATCAGTGAACTCAGAATCTAAATAGGTATTTAAAATACGTTCAGCAACATCGATAACTTTTGTTTCAATACCTGCTTTAGCAAATGCCTCTGCTGCTTCAATACCGATATAGCCGCCACCAACTACAACAGCTTTTTTAGCATTAGGCATGCGTTTTTTAATTTGATCTGCCCATTCGCGACCACGCATAAATAGTACGTTGTTATATTTATCTATACCATCAAAAGGTGGTGCAACGGCTTTACCACCGGGACTTAAGAATAATTTATCATAAGATACTTCTGAACTATTGCCATCTTTTTCAACTGTAACTGTTTTATTATCTGTATCTAAATCCGTTACAGTACTATTAACATGAATATTAACACCTTGGTCTTTGTATGATTGTTCGTTTGCATAGTGTAAAGAATCTAAAGAAGGTGATACATCTTCTAAATAGCTTTGAATACCACAAGAAAGGAATGAAGGTTTGTCACCACTTTCGAATACTTCTATTTCTGCATTTTTATCTTCTTTTAAAATAGTTTGAATAACTTCGTAACCTGCATGGGATGTACCTACAATTACATATTTCATTATTACATTACCTCCTAATGTATTTATATATATAAGCGTTTATATATTGAATTTGTCTACAGATAATATATACCACGACATAGTTTTTTATTCAGGTTGTTCTAAAATAGTAGGCATTTTTCAAAAATTCGTCACTATTTAAATGAGAAATTATATAAAAAATAGAGAGCTATCATTTTAAAAACGATAACTCTCTACATATATATATATTGAATTTATGAGGTTTTTCTTAATTGTCTTTGGCTAATAAGTATTGTACCTGCAACAAGTGACATACCAGCTAATGCTTCATTAGGTAGTATATCTTTTTGGCCAGATTCAGGTAGTTCATCTGATTTTACATGACCAACATAGTAAGCATTTAACTCTTTTGTACTGTCTACAGATGTATTTTCTTGTTTAGCATGTTCTTTTTCGTTATAGGATTTTGAACTAATACCTTGTGCAGTATAATTATCTTTTGAATTTAAAGTACTATATTCTCCAAAGTTACCACTTTTATATTCAACTTCACCATTTTTATATACTTTATATGTTCCAACGCCAACACCAGATTTATTGTTTATACCAATGATGAAATATTGTCCTTTATCTTTAACTTGATTAAAGTTTTGCAAGTCGGGATTACCACCACTATTTGTCATAGCCTGTTTTGCCACTTGGACGGCATTGTTTGTTGTGACTTCCTCAGCTTTAGCTTCACTAGCAAATGATGTTGAAAAGAGAACAGCAGTTGCTAAAACAGTTGTTACTAGTATAGAGCGTTTCTTCATAATGAAAACCCCATTTCCAATTAGTGAATGATTTAATATTTCTTACATCAATAGTGTACCACCCATTTTTTATAAATAAGCTAATTTAAAGTAATCAACACTTAAACTTTAAGTTATGTTAAAGAACTTAATAATTCATACAGATGGGACTACAACGATTTAAATTGATGTTGAAAACAATACTATTGTTAAAGTTATGTAAATTACAACTATTGTGTAAATGGATATATGTTTTTGAAATAATGTAGTTTATAATAAAATTATAATGTAATGTATATACAAAAATAACAAAGGGGATTGTTTAATGAAAAAGGTAGCAGGGGCTTTATTAACAGCATCTTTACTTTTAGCAGGGTGCAGTTTTGGAAATAATGACAATGACAAAGGAAGTTCTAAAGTATCTGATGACTCAACTAGTGAGAGTAATAGTAACAGTGATAATAAATCGAATAACAATCAATCTTCACAATCTAGTAGTAGTTCAAATAATTCATCTTCAAATCATTCAAAATCACAACAAGAAGATACAAACTCTGAAGAATATTATGCTAAAGTTTGGTTAACTGCGCTAGATAGTTATAGAGGTTCTAAAGAAAGCCAATTTGAAGATTTAGAAATCCAACATGGAGATGCGTCAAATGGGCTCGTTAATCCATACATGCCTAAAAATTCTGCTCGTTTACCAGAAGGTACTCAAGTATTATTACCGAGTGTTAATGCAGCAGGTCAGGTTGTATATAAAAATAACAATGATGGCACAATCACACTTTATAATGTTCCATCACATTTCCAAGGAAAAGAATGGGTTACACCTAGTTATTCCGATAGAGAAACACAAAGAATTATAGATGAAGCGAAAACAGTTAAATTATATGATGCGAGTCAATCCGAAATTGATAAAATGTTAAAATACATGTCATCTGAAGAAGTTAAAGGTTTTGGAGAACCTATTGATGAAAATCAAGATTTTAGTGAATCAGACGATTCTGATGATAGTGATAGTTCTTCAGATTCTGAAGACACAACTGTAACGCGTGATAACGTGATAGATAAAGTTGAAGATTATGAAGGTCACAAATTAGATACTGACACATACACATATAAAGAACCAGAAAAGAATAGTGATGGAGAGTGGGGCTTCTCATTCACTGATAAAGACGGTGACCTAGCAGGATCATATATTGTTGACGAAGATGGTAATGTTACTAAATATGATGAAAATGGTGACGAAGAATAGAAAAAGTTAAATAAGCTAAAAAAGGTCGATGCATGAATTTGCGTCGACCTTTTTGCTTTATCTATATTTATTGTTCCTACTAATGAAACTGATACTGATATACATTAATAAAGTGAAAATAATATGTGCAATCATCCACCACATGTATTCTAACCAACTAAATGTGAAAAATGATCTTTGAGCAATACTAATAAGTAAAGGGTACATAATTACAAATATAATCATTAATGGTAGATAAGCTAAATGATAAAAATGTTTAGAAATATAATACAAAATCACAAAAACAATATAAATGCTAATACCAATAAATAGGTGAATAATTATCTCCATCCAAGTTGGTACATTTTGAGGATTAGTTAAAAAATCTATATTAAGTAACAATTGAGTTAAGTGCGTATGTTGTAAAAATAAGTCTATAACGACATTACTTATTAATAAGATAAAGGAAATGATTATAGCACTTAAAAAATGGTATAAAATTTTTAAAATAAATAACACATCCTAACAGTTATTTGATAGTAATGATTTCCCTATTTACTACTATTTATACACAAATATTTCAGTATAAATAGTAGTTATGATTATTTTTAGTTAGAATTTTCGGAAAATATTTACAAATCTGAAAAATATTAGTATATTGAGTACTATCATCAAATCGAAATCATTTTATAACTGAGGAATAATGAATATTATTTTATCTAATTAATTAACAGTAATGAAGTGAAGTTCAATCATGGAAGGATGATTTGATTATGAGTAAAGCGCACGACTTAATAAAAGAAGATGAGCAATATTTTGCTAAATCTGGAAGAATCAAATATTATCCTTTAGCCATTGATCATGGCTATGGTGCAACATTAGTTGATGTTGATGGCAAAGAATACATTGATTTATTAGCTAGTGCAAGTTCACAAAATGTAGGGCATGCACCAAAAAAAGTAACAGATGCAATTAAAAAACAAGTCGACAAATTCGTACATTACACACCTGCTTATATGTATCATGAACCATTGATTCGTTTGTCTAAAAAATTATGTGATATTACACCAGGTGACTACGAAAAAAGAGTGACATTCGGTTTAACAGGATCAGATGCTAATGATGGCATTATCAAATTTGCCCGAGCATATACTGGTCGACCATATATTATTAGTTTTACTAATGCCTATCATGGCTCAACGTTTGGGGCTTTATCCATGTCAGCGATTAGTTTGAATATGAGAAAAAGTTATGGACCGTTATTGAATGGTTTTTACCATATTCCATTTCCTGATAATTATAGAGGTTTATTTGAACAACCCGCTTCAAATACTGTAGATGAATATTTAGCACCACTTCGAGAAATGTTTGATAAGTATGTCCCAGCTGAAGAAGTCGCTTGTATTGTTTTAGAAACGATTCAAGGCGATGGAGGTTTATTAGAGCCAGTGCCAGGTTATTTCAAAGCTTTAGAAAGTATTTGTAGAGAACATGGCATACTCATTGCTGTAGATGATATTCAACAGGGATTAGGTCGCACAGGTACATGGAGTTCAGTTGAACACTTTGATTTTACACCTGATTTAATTACATTTGGCAAATCATTAGCTGGTGGATTACCTATGTCAGCTATTGTTGGCCGTAAGGAAATTATGGAGACACTAGAAGCTCCGGCTCATTTATTTACTACGGGTGCTAATCCTGTTAGTTGCGAAGCGGCATTGGCGACCCTTGAAATGATAGAGGAAGAACATTTACTTGAAGCAAGCACTGAAAAGGGTAAATATGTGCGTCAAACAATGGATCGATGGGTAAAAGATTACGACTGTATCGGAGATGTAAGAGGTATAGTATTATCAATAGGTATTGATGTCGTATCTAATTCTATAGAAAAGACACGTGATCCAGAAGCTGCATTAAAGATTTGTAACTATTGCTTTGATAAAGGCATAGTTATTATCGCAGTTGCAGGTAACGTATTAAGGTTCCAACCTCCATTGGTTATCACATATGAACAGTTAGATTATGCTTTAACTACAATTGAAAATGCGATAAAAGCATTAAATAATGGAGAATTAAATCAATATGAAATAGAGGGCCAAGGTTGGTAATCTATAGTGAAAATATCTAAAAAAAGAGAGTTCCACAAAGTGAATTAAACTTCGTGGAACTCTTTTTTTGTTTTTAAGATTTTTTAGGTGAGTGATATGCATCGTCACGGTCTTTTTTAGAATGTCTCATTCCATAAAATAGATAAATGATTATACCAACAATAAACCAAATTAATGTATATAATTTAGCTTCAAAACTTAATCCCCAGAATACTAATAGAACAAGGATAAAAGTTACTGCTGGTAATACTGGATACAATGGTAACTTAAACGATGGAACAGGTAAGTCTTTACCTTCACGTTTTCTAAGTTGATACATTGCTAACGAAACAAACATAAATGCTATTAATGTTCCAGCTGAAATTAATTGTGCTAAGAAAGCAAATGGGAACATTGATCCAATAATAACGGCGACGATTGTTAAAATAACTAAGGATCTATTTGGTAAATGTTTGTTGTTAAGTTTTCCTAACCAAGCAGGTAACAAACCATCACGTCCAAATGAATATAGCAATCTTGAACCTGCTAACATCATTCCAATTAAAGCAGTAAACATACCAATAACTGAGATAGCTTGTACTATAGCTGCAATAATACCATGACCACTTTCACGTAATGCCCAACCTACAGGCTCAGCATTATCAGCGTACTGACTGTAATGGAACATACCTACTAATACTAATGCTACCGCTACAAATAATATGACAGCAATGACTAAAGAACCTAAAATACCTCTAGGCATTGTTTTAGAAGGGTTAACCGCTTCTGCAGAGTTAGCAGCGATTGAATCAAATCCAATATATGCTAAGAAAATCATAGATACGCCAGCATAAATACCTTGCCAACCACCGAAATCACCTGCATCAGTTACTTTATGTTCAGGAATAAATGGAACATAATTGCTAAAGTTAAGGGCAGTTAAACCTACAATTACAAATAATATGATAGCTAATACTTTTAAAATTACTAAAATATTTTCCATACGAGCAGCTTCACTCATACCTCTTGATAAAAGTAATGCAGTTAAAATAATAACAATGGCAGAGACAATATCAATGACACCGCCATTACTACCTAATGGATTCGATAATGCTTTAGGTAATTCTATACCGAGAGGCTTAATTAGACCCCTTAAATTGGCCGAGAAACCAGATGCAACGAATGCAACGGCAATGAAGTATTCTGCTAATAAGGCCCATCCTGCAACCCAACCAAAGAATTCACCAAATAAGACATTGATCCATGAATAAGCAGAACCAGCAAAGGGCATTGTAGAGGCCATTTCTGCATATGTAAATGCAACTAATCCGGCTACAATAGCTGCTAATAAAAATGATAGAGCTACTGCTGGACCTGCATGTTCCGCAGCTACTACCCCAGGTAATGTAAATATTGATGTGGAAACGATAGTACCCACACCTAATGCAAGAAAATCACGAACACGTAAAGTTCTTTTTAAATGACCATCTTTACTTTGATAGATGGAAGGATCTTCTTTTTGTGTTAAACGTTTAAAAAAACTAGACATACTAAACCTCCGTAAATAAATGAGTTATATTTAACTGTCATTTTAATAATTTATATAATAGCATAAATCGTTTATATTTTGTCTAAAAATTCTGAAAAATTAAAACTTTCCGTTTTAATTGGAGGATATTGTTGACAAAATATTCAAATATAAAAGGATAAACTTGATTATAACAGAAAATAACTCTATAAAAAGTATTTTTTTTAATAAATGTGAACTATATTTTAGCTTTTTACAATTTATTCTTTACAATAGAGTTATATTGAACTTATCAATAAAATAAAGATTATCACGTTTTAATATTTTAAAAGTAAAAAAATAGAGGCGATAAATGTGGCTTTAGAAAAATTTATTAGAGAAAATATATATCAAAGTAAAGAAATTGCCGTACTTCTTACCTTTGTAGGCGGATACATTGATGCATATACCTTCTTAACTAGAGGTGGCACACTGGCAGCCGGACAAACAGGAAATATTATATTTCTTGCGTCAGAGTTATCACATAGTGATTTAAATGGAGGAATGTTAAAAATTTCGTCAGTCATTTCATTTATGGTTGGTGTCATGTTCGTCTCTTTAATCCATCATCAAATGGCAACACGATATTGGAGATTAGTATCTTTAGTGCCTATCACATTAAGTTGTATTATTGTCGGGTTTTTACCTACTTCTGTTTCAAATTTATATATTCTCCCTCCACTAGCATTTGGTATGGCAATGCTTACAACATCTTTTAGTAAAATTGAGGGTGAAGGATATAATAATACCTTCTCTACAGGAAACATTAAGAATGGTGTCATTGCATTGAGTGAGTATATGTTAAATAGGGATAAGGCTCAATTGAGAAAGGCTCAACTTTACATTAGAATAGTATTAAGCTTTATTATTGGTGCCATCGTCTCAGCAGAAGTTCAACTATTTTTAGGAACTTATGCCATATTAGTTGCGGCAACAATATTGATAGTCATTTTTATATTTTACAGTTCATTAATTTATAGAAGAGAACATACAGCTGAATAACTACTAAACTTTAATTTAAGAGGTAAAAGCTATGGAAATAAAACAAATCAAATACTTTGTTGAAACAGTCAGACGTGGTGGTATGACACAAGCATCAGAACATCTATATATCGCACAGTCAACGATAAGTAAAGCAATCAAAAGTATAGAAAATGAATACGATATAACATTATTCGATCGTTCTCAAAAGCAAATCAAACTGACAGATATTGGTCAGACATTTTATGATAACAGTTTAGAATTTTTAGCGTTATTTGAAAAACTATCATTAGAGATGAATGATGTCATGAATGTGCAAAAAGGACATATTAGAATAGCCTTGTCACCAATGATGAATGTTCAATTATTTACTGATAGTTTGAATCAATTTCACCAGTTATATCCGAAAGTGACTTATGAAGTCATGGAAGGTGGAGGTAAAATAGTTGAGAACCTCACAGAAACAGATGAAGTAGATATTGGAATTACGACGTTACCTGTCGATGCATCATTATTTCATTCAGTTTCACTATATAATGAAGAGTTATTGTTAGTGGTTAGTAAAAATCATTCACTAGCACAACAAGAAAAAGTCGATTTAGCTGAACTTAAAGAGGAAGAATTTGTATTGTTCCATGATGATTATTATCTTAAAGATCAAATTATTGAAAACTGTAAGCGACTAGGATTTTATCCTAAGACTGTAGCTAATATATCTCAAATTAGTTTTATAGCGAATATGATTAGTCAAGGTATCGGAATTAGCGTGGTACCAGAGAGTTTAGTTCGTTTAATGGGAGATAATGTAAAAGCATTACAATTAGAAAATGCAGATTTATCATGGCATCTAGGTTTAATTTGGAGAAGAGATGCATATCTTAATTTTGTAACACGTGAATGGATTCAATTTATAAAAGACTTAAGAACGAAATAGACATTTAATTTAATATCAGAACAGTAAAAAATACTTTAATGGACATGTACATTGAAGTATTTTTTCTATTACTTTTTTCTATATCAAACCTATTCCTTTTTGGAATGTTATTAATCGAAATTATGTATTTTATTAATACTTAACAAACTACTATAATTAAGTGCGTAGGGAACTTAAAACCAACAAATTAGTGACGTTAACATCATTTGAACCCTTGTATGTTTACACACAAATATTAATAAAGTATATTTAAAATGAAAGTGGATTATATGTAATTAAATATATGTATGAGGCGATAACATATGCTTTGTATTCAGTCTCATCAAAAATGAAGGAGTTTTTCGATATGAAAAAATTTGGTAAAAAAGTTGTTTTAGTTGGAGATGGCTCAGTAGGATCTAGTTATGCATTTGCAATGGTAACTCAAGGTGTTGCAGATGAATTCGTAATTATCGATATTGCTAAAGATAAAGTTAATGCTGACGTTCAAGACTTAAACCACGGCGCACTTCATAGTGATTCACCAGTTGTCGTTAAAGCTGGAGAATATAGTGATTGTAATGATGCAGATTTAGTTGTAATTACAGCTGGAGCACCACAAAAACCAGGTGAAACACGTTTACAATTAGTAGAGAAAAACACAAAAATCATGAAAGATATTGTAACTAGTATTATGGATAGTGGTTTTGATGGTTACTTCTTAATCGCTGCAAATCCAGTAGATATCTTAACTCGTTATGTTAAAGAGTTAACTGGATTACCAGCTGAACGCGTTATCGGTTCAGGTACAGTATTAGACTCTTCAAGACTTAGATATTTAATTAGTAAAGAATTGAATGTAGCACCTGCAAGTGTCCACGCTTCAATTATTGGTGAACACGGTGATTCTGAATTAGCTGTATGGTCAAAAGCCAACATTGCTGGTATTTCAGTTTATGACACACTTAAAGAACAAACTGGTAGCGAAGCTAAAGCACAAGAAATTTATGAACAAACAAGAGATGCTGCTTATGAAATCATTCAAGCTAAAGGTTCAACTTATTATGGTATTGCACTAGCATTATTAAGAATTTCAAAAGCATTATTAAATAATGAAAACAATGTATTAACTGTATCTTCACAATTGAATGGTGAATATGGATTTAATGGTGTATATGTTGGTGTACCAACTTTAATCAATGAAAATGGTGCAAGCAAGGTTTATGAAACACCTTTAAGCGATCATGAAAAAGAATTATTCAAACAATCTGTTGAAGCATTAGAAACAACTTATGATTCAGTGAAACATCTTTTAGATTAATCTATCAGAATATACTTTAAATATTTTATCAAGTAATGGGGAATCATTTTCACACTGATGTTATCGTCACGATAAAATAAATATGTGAAAAATGGAAGGAAATGAATAGCATGGCAGACAAACAATATACTGCAGCCGATATGGTAATTGATACTTTTAAAAATAATGGTATTGAGTACGTATTTGGTATTCCAGGTGCAAAAATTGATTATTTATTCAATGTATTGGAAGACGACGGACCAGAACTTATTGTAACGCGTCACGAGCAAAACGCGGCAATGATGGCACAAGGTATAGGACGATTAACTGGTAAACCAGGTGTCGCACTTGTTACAAGTGGTCCAGGAGTGAGTAACTTGACTACTGGATTATTAACAGCAACATCTGAAGGAGATCCCGTATTAGCATTAGGAGGACAAGTTAAACGTAATGACTTACTTCGTTTAACACATCAAAGTATCGACAATGCTGCTTTATTAAAATATTCAACAAAATATAGTGAAGAAGTTCAAGATCCTGAATCTTTATCAGAAGTTATGACAAACGCAATGAGAACAGCGACATCAGGTAAAAATGGTGCAAGCTTTATTAGTATTCCGCAAGATGTCATTTCAGCACCAGTTCAATCTAAAGCAATCGCACATTGTGAAAAACCTAGTCTAGGTATTCCAAGTGAACAAGATATTAATGATGTGATTGAAAAGATTAAAAATGCTGAATTCCCTGTTTTACTTGCTGGTATGAGAAGTTCAAGTGCTAACGAAACGAACGCAATTCGTAAATTAGTTGAAAAAACCAATTTACCAGTTGTAGAAACGTTCCAAGGTGCTGGCGTGATTAGTCGTGAATTAGAAAATCATTTCTTTGGTCGTGTAGGATTGTTCCGTAACCAAGTTGGTGATGAATTACTTCGTAAAAGTGATTTAGTAGTTACAATAGGTTATGATCCAATTGAATATGAAGCAAGTAACTGGAATAAAGAATTAGATACTAAAATTATCAATATTGATGAAATTCCAGCAGAAATTACTAATTATATGCAACCAATGAAAGAATTAATTGGTAATATTGCAGGAACAATTGAAATCATTTCTAACAAAGTTGATGAACCATTTATTAATCAACAACATTTAGATGAATTAGAAAAATTAAGAGCGCATATTATTGAAGAAACTGGTATTAAAGCAACACATGAAGACGGTGTGTTACATCCAATCGAAATTATCGAATCAATGCAAAAAATGCTGACTGATGATACAACTGTGACAGTGGACGTAGGTAGTCACTATATATGGATGGCTCGTAAGTTCAGAAGCTATAATCCAAGACATTTACTATTCAGTAATGGTATGCAAACATTAGGTGTTGCTTTACCTTGGGCTATTTCAGCTGCACTTGTAAGACCAAATACACAAGTTGTTTCAGTTGCTGGAGATGGTGGTTTCTTATTCTCAGCACAAGATTTAGAAACAGCCGTGCGTAAAAATTTAAATATCATTCAATTAATTTGGAATGATGGTAAATATAATATGGTCGAATTCCAAGAAGAAATGAAATATGAACGTTCATCAGGTGTAGATTTTGGTTCAGTTGACTATGTAAAATATGCCGAAGCATTTGGTGCTAAAGGAATACGTGTCACTAACCAAGAAGAACTAGAAGCAGCTATCAAAGAAGGATATGACACTGATGGTCCAGTATTGATTGATATTCCAGTTAACTATAAAGATAACATGAAGCTTTCAACAAACATGTTACCTGACGCATTTAACTAATAAAGATGAACACGAATTAGGAGTGAAATTGTTTATGACTAATGTCTTATACCAACACGGTACATTAGGAACATTGATGGCAGGATTACTAAAAGGGACTGCATCAATTAATGAACTATTAGAACATGGTGATTTAGGAATAGCAACACTTACTGGTTCTAATGGGGAAGTAATATTTATTGATGGTAAAGCTTATCATGCTAATGAACATAAAGAATTTGTTGAATTAAAAGGCGATGAATTAACACCTTATGCTACAGTAGCAAAATTCACAGCAGATACGACTTATCAAACTAAAGATAAATCATCTGAAGCGGTCTTTAATGAAGTGAAAGAAAAAATGCTTAGTGAAAATTTATTCTCAGCAGTAAAAATTTCTGGAGTTTTCAAAAAAATGCATGTACGTATGATGCCAGGTCAAGAACCACCGTATACTCGTTTAATTGATTCAGCACGTAGACAACCTGAACAAACTGAAACGAATATCAAAGGTTCTGTAGTTGGTTTCTTTACACCAGAATTATTCCATGGTGTAGGTTCAGCAGGTTTCCATGTTCATTTTGCTAACGATGATCGTAACTTTGGTGGTCACGTATTAGACTTTGAAGTCGAAGACGTTAAAGTTGAAATACAAAACTTCGAAACATTTGAACAACATTTCCCATCATATGATGAAACATTTACAAATGCTGATATTGATTATAAAGATATTGCAGATGAAATAAGAGAAGCTGAATAATTATAGTAAAACTGAGGCGTGATAGATCACGTCTCAGTTTTTTGTTTGTCTATAAAAATAAATTATTGTGAACTTGAATTTTGAATAATACGTTGTTGATAGCTAGATAAAAATGAATAAATAGTATCTAAATAAGGCGTATGTAATTGATGTTGTCGTGCCTTATTGTATATATAGCCCTGTATTGCTTCCATTTCTAAAGGCCGATCAGACATGATATCGTAATACATACTTGTTCCCATTTGATCAGGATAACCTTCATATATTGTCATAATAGAGTTTAGCGTGCTTTCATCAAAAGTGATTCCCTCAGCATTTGCTACTGTAATACCCTCTGAAATAATTTCTCTACAAATATGTTTAATATGAGCTGAATGCAAAATTTTAGCTGTATCACGACCTACTGCTGTTATTGAATTAATTCCTAAATTGACTAATAGTTTATACCATATTTTTTGTTCAATATTATCTTCAAGTATTATTTCAATTTTAGTTTTGTTAGTTAACTTTTGTAATTGTCGTGTTCTTGGTGTATTTTTCAAATGAAGACAATAGTCTCTATAATGCACGATATTATTATTGTTTTTCTGACCACTAATATAGACTACAGCTTGATATGCATGTTCATAAGGAATTTTCTCTAGATATCCATATCCGTTTTGAGCAAGGATAATTAATGTATTTTCATGTATGATTGAAGATAATTTTGAAAGTACAGAATCTAGTTGGTATGTTTTAACGGCAATGAATAGTACATCAAGAGGTTGAATTATATTCTGATAAGGTGTAACAGACATTGTGATTGCTTCTTTTTCATATTCTGGGAAATAATGTAATTCTTGTCTTTTTTTACCAATTAATAAAGTGTCAGGATATTTCTTTTGTAATTCAATAGCTATAGTCGTTCCAACAGCTCCAGGACCAATAACACCAATTGTCATAATATTTATGCTTTCCTTTCTTGATTAGATTCATTATACTATTGCTAATAATATAGGAAATTGAGGATGAATTGAATTGAAAACTTTAGCTCAGTTAATTGAAATGAAACAAAAAGGTAACAAAATTTCAATGGTTACTGCTTATGATTTTCCTAGTGCAAAACAAGCACAACAAGCAAATATAGATATGATACTAGTAGGAGATTCCTTAGGGATGACTGTGTTAGGTTACGAAAGTACAGTTCAAGTTACAATAGATGATATGATACACCACGCAAAAGCCGTACGTCGTGGAGCGCCAGACACGTTTGTAGTCGTAGATATGCCAATTGGTACGGTTGGTATCAGTGATGAGTTGGATTTACAACATGCTTTAGATTTATACCAACAAACGAACGCAAATGCGATTAAAGCGGAAGGTGCACATTTAGCAACGTTTATAAAAAAAGCGACTAGAATGGGTATTCCCGTTGTAGCTCATTTAGGTTTAACACCACAAAGTGTAGGCGTAACAGGATACAAATTACAAGGTAGTACTAAAGAAGCAGCTTTACAATTAATTGAAGATGCTCGCCTTATGGAAGAATCGGGTGCAGTTGCATTAGTTCTTGAAGCAATACCAAGTGATCTTGCCCAAGTAATTAGTGAAAAATTGTCGATTCCAGTCATAGGTATCGGTGCAGGAAAAGACACTAATGGGCAAGTATTGGTTTATCATGACATGCTCAACTATGGTGTTGAACGTCATGCAAAATTTGTTAAGCAATATAGTGACTTTTCAATTGGTATTAATGGTTTAAAACAGTATAATGAAGAAGTTAAATCAGGCGCATTTCCCTCTGAAACACACACGTATAAGAAAAAAATTATGAGTGAGGTAAATAACAATGACTAAAGTGATAACAACGGTAAGTGAAATGCAAAATATTGCTAAAGAATATAAGACACACGGACAAACGATAGGTTTTGTACCTACTATGGGTACTTTACACGAAGGTCATTTGAAAATGATGGAATTATCATCAGAATTTAATGATGTAACTGTAGTGAGTATTTTTGTTAATCCACTACAATTCGGACCTAATGAAGATTTTGATGCATATCCTCGCCAAATTGATAAAGATGTTGAAATGATAGAACAAATTGATGTTGATTATGTGTTTTATCCAAGTGTAGAAGAAATGTATCTTGATGAACTAGGTGTAACACTTAAAATTGGTAAATTAGCACATGTACTTGAAGGTGCACAACGTCCGGGACATTTCGAAGGTGTTGTAACTGTAGTTAATAAATTGTTTAATATTGTAAGTCCAGATTATGCTTACTTTGGTAAAAAGGATGCGCAACAACTAGCAATTGTAGAAAAAATGGTCAAAGATTTTAATCATCCAATTGAAATTATAGGTGTGGATATTGTTCGAGAAAAAGATGGATTAGCAAAAAGTTCAAGAAATGTTTACTTAACAGTAGAGGAAAGACAAGAAGCGGTTCATTTAAGTAAGAGTTTGAAATTAGCACGTGAATTATATAATAATGGAGAACGCAATAGTTCAGTTATTATAGATGAAATTACTCAATATTTACTTGATTACACAAGCGGTCAAGTAGATGAAGTAGCTATCTATAGTTATCCAGAGTTAGAAGAACAAACTAAAATTGAAGGTCAAATCTTTATTTCATTAGCCGTTAAATTTTCAAAAGCACGTTTGATAGATAATATAATAATTGGAGCTGAATAAGTTGATAAGAACAATGATGAATTCTAAAATTCATAGAGCAAGGGTGACAGAAGCTAACTTAAACTATGTTGGAAGTATCACGATTGACTCAGATATTTTAGAAGCGGTTGATATATTACCAAATGAAAAGGTTGCAATCGTAAATAATAATAACGGTGCGCGCTTTGAAACTTATGTCATTGCTGGTGAAAGAGGTACTGGTAAGATTTGCTTGAATGGTGCTGCAGCTCGCTTAGTTGAAATAGATGATGTAGTTATAATTATGACTTATGCTCAATTAAATGAAGAAGAAATTAAGCATCATGCACCAAAAGTAGCTGTATTGAATGAACATAATGACATCATTGAAATGATACATGAAAAAGAAAACACAATTGTTTTATAACAGTGATAATTAAATATATAAATGCAAGTCCTAACAAATTAGTATAATTTATTGTTAGGACTTTTTAAATATTAATAAATAAAATAAAAATAATATAGAATAGGGTGTTGAAATGTAATATAATCTATCTAAATAGTTATAGTGGAGGAATTAAAAATTCATGAAATGTCTTAATTGTGGTCAGAATCATCAACCAGAAGATCGATTTTGTGTTCAATGTGGTGCAGAAATAATTAAACCAGATGAAGCGAGACAAAACGTTCCAACAGCATCTACAATGACAGAGGACCAACAACTTCAAAGTACTTCAAAGCAATCTCAGAAAAAAGATGATGTTAATAATGAACGTCAATTATATAAAAAGACGACATCGGTTCATCAAACAACGAGAAAGCGATCTACACTTGAAGAAAATGACTCATTTGTTGAAGAAATAACAGATGATAATATGTCATCGATGGAATATTTCTTTAAAGATTTACAAATTGAAGGTAAAAAATTCTTCACCCATGTATTTAAATCTGTGGATGATATTTTTGAGAATCAAGTCACATTTAATTATCGTTTTTTATTATCATTAGTATGTATAGGAACGTTGTTGAGTACTTTACTAATAATCATTTTATCTTCAGATTTATTTTTATTTATGGCAAGCAGCTCACCTTTAAAGATAACTTTCTATATATTGATGACAATGTTAGGTAGTACAACTTTATCAATTGGCGTGTTGTATAGTGTTTTGAAAATAAGTTTAAATACGAAAGTCCAACTTCACAAGGTCGTGTCTGATTTCATTGTCGTTAATACGTTTTCAGTCATAACATTATTAATAGGATTGATATTAGCTATACTAGGCGTAACAAAATTAGCTATCATTATCTTAGTTGTTGCTAGTGTTTTGTTATATATCATTTCACCGTCATATATTTTGGCTAAATATAGTGTTATGTATAGTACAAAAATCGCAAGCATATATAGTATCATTATCTATCAATTGGTAATGACAATTTTAGTTTATTTATTAGGTCATATGATTATAGAACAATTAATCAACGATTATCTTATGAAATTATGGGATAGTGGTTTTAATGGCTTACTGTAAACAATGCAAGAAACCTATGTATATTAATAATGATTACTGCACAAGATGTTATCATTCTATGTTAGCTGCAAAACAATATACAGAAAGATATTCGCATCAAATTCATTTTTCTCGTGCGTCTAAAAGGTATCGATTTCGCAAACCTAAAAAACCATTGTCACTTATAATACTGGTACTTTGTTTGATGACGATCATATTAATTAGTATTTTATCTTTCTATAGATTAGAAAACGCACTAGATAAAAAGGTTCAATTATTTTCAGATGCAATCGATCATAAAAATACGGACCAATTGATTGAATTAGTAATATCCAATAATCAACAGTTAGCAAATGAAGAAGCTAAGGCATATTTATCTTTAATTAATTCATTTGGTGGTAATAAAAAATTCTTACATCAATTAACATCTGCAGCATATCATTTAAAACAAAATAAAGTTAAAACACAAGATGTTGAATTAGAAGGAGTAACAATCTTAACGATACATCAACAGATTCATTTATTCGGTTTGTTTAAAAACTTTCAATTTGAAATACCACGATTTAACTTTACATTAGATGCTAAGGATAATGGTAAATTGACATATCGTTTAAATAACAAAAAGTATGATGTACGTTTAGTAAAAGGTCATATCGTTAGTTTAAATGCTGTACCTTTAGGTGAATATAAATTAGACGCGACTAAAAAAATCGGAAATCGTACATATGACGGTAATATTATTTTTAGTTTGAAAAAATATGGTACTTTAGCTAAAGAAGATTTTAGTGAAAAACGATTTAAAGTAACAACTAAAAATAGTTATATGTTTAATAAAATGGATTTAGTTATTAATGATAAAAATGTTGGTAGATTAAAAGACTATATTACTTATGGACCTTTTAGTGGAGAAGATGACTTGCTTGTTTATGGTGTAGGTTATGTAGGGAACCAAGCATTTAAATCAAATGAAGTGAATGTACCATCTATTAATAGTGATGAAAGTCCTGTTAATGTTGTTCTTACATTTAATGAAGCAGAAGTGTTTAGTAAATCTGATCCTCAACTAAATAAGAAAATACATAAAAATAAATAATAATAATTAAGAACCTGGGACATATCTTTTAGAAAAATGGCTAGTAAATGAGTTTATCAAAACCTCGTTTACTAGCTTTTTTATTTACAATACATCGTATTTTTGTGTGACTTTAAATTAAAAAATAAAACGCTTTTTATATTAGTAATAATTGTATCACCAATTACTTACTATCTATTAAAAAATATTTTTTTAGTAAAAATATCTATTAAGGTATTTGATATATCTAAAAATATAACAAACTTTATTAAAGGTTTTTAAAAATATTTGAAATTTCATAGAAAACAACATAAATAAAATGTTATAATTTGCAAAGATAAACAATAAAATACTGGAGGTACCATTATGAAATGCCCTAATTGTGGTCATCAAATCGAACAAGATGATGTATTTTGTGGAGAATGCGGCACAAAAGTTAATCGTCAATCTAATGCAGTTACATCAGCAGAGGACGATATTAAACAAGCTGATTCTCACTCAAATAAACAACAGGCCACTCAATCAACTCATAATAGCACAATGAATTCTACTAGCAATGCCTCACATGAACAATCACAATCAATGAATCAAAGTAATGCATCTGCAGAAACTCACGCAAATCACAATCAATACCAACACTCACAACCTAACAACACACAACAGCAATACCAAAATCAAAATCAAAACCCAAACCAGAATCAAAATCCAAATCAGAACCAATACCAGAATCAATATCAAAACTATAATCAAAATCAACAGTATCAACAACAACCACATCAGTATCAACAACAAACAAATCAGTTTAGTGAACAAGCTAAAGAAGTGACTCAAGAAAGTAAAGGTTTCTTCAAAAGTGCTTTTGTAGATCCTGATAGAGAGATTAAAAGTACTCATACATTCAGTTTTAAATTATTAGGTTCACTATTAGCAATTGGATTAATCGTACTTGCAATCATTCTTTTCTTAGCTATTCCAGAAGAAGTATCTTTATTTACTTCAGAATCCAAAATCGTGTTCTCTATTATTATTAGCTTAATTATTCTTTTAGCTGCAATTGTAGGTACAATATTCGGAATGACAAGATTAGTTGTAGTTCAAGCGATACCATTTAAAAAGGTATTTTCTGATTTCATATTAATTAATAGTGTCACAGTTGCAATGTTACTTGTATCTATCATTCTATTAGTTATGGAAGCATACACATTTGGCATGGTTGTCTTAATGTTATCTTTCGTTATACTTGTAGCTTCTGGTGTATATTTAATTGCAAAATATAGTGGTATTAACTTTACTAGATTTTCAAGTTTTTATGGTATTGTTATTTACTTAATTGTTATTTTTATCTTGATGAGAATTTTCGGAGAAGTAACACTTTCAAGTATTTTAGAATCATTTGATGAAACAAGAGATTCATTCTTTAATAACTTATTCGGTGGAGGTAGTGGTTATTAATGAAATATTGTAGTAATTGCGGTAAACCCTTACGCCAAGACGTTAAAATTTGTACTAATTGTGGGGCACCAGTTAACGCATCTCAGAATTCACAACAAAATTCTCACAATCATACTCATTCACAACAACATAACCAAGGTTATAATAATGCATCTATGTATCAACAATATGAACCACAACCGAAGAAAAGTAAGAAAAAAACAATATTAATCATTGTTATATTTGCAGTTGTTTTAGCAATGTTAATTGCTATCTTTGCGATTTTAAAACATCAATTTTCACCTGAAAAACAAGCAGACCAAATCGCACATGCAGTTAAGAAAGATGATGCAAAAGGTCTAGCTAAACAAGTGACTTCAGCAGATAATAAATTGAGTGAACAAGAAGCACGTGCTTATTTAAATTACCTCAAGGCTGAAGGCGACTTAACTAACGTAGCAAACCAAATTGAAAGTAATACGAAAGAAGTTGAGCATGGTAAATATCATAGTTTATCTGTTAATACAGACGATGATAATGTATTAAATATTGAAAAAGACGGCAAAAAATATTTATTCTTTAATAACTATAAATTCAATATTCCACAAAAAAAGGTATATATTGAACCTACTGATACCGGTGATATTACTTATAAATTTAATGGGGAAAAACATCATCTTTCTGTTGATGAAGCTGAAAGTAAACCAATGGGCACGTTCCCAATTGGAGATTATAATTTAAAGGCCTCTAAGAAAATGGAAGGTAAAACATTCGATGGTGCGATTAACATTACTATGAGTGAGGAAGACGGTATTGCGAAAGAATCATTTAGACAAAAGCGATTCAACGTAACTACTGAAGGTGGTTCAATGTTAGATGATATTAACATCTATGTGAACGATAAAAATGAAGGCGATGAATCTGATACATTTGGTCCTTATGATCCTGACGAAGATGTCATCGTATATGCACAAGGTACTTTAGAAGGTGAAACATTTAAATCAAGTTCTGTAAATGTTTCAAGTGCTAGTGAAGAAGATAATGGCGTATCAGACGTAACAGTCAAATTTGATGAAGACGCTATAGATGATTATTACGATAAGAAAATGGAATCAGACGATGATGATGACGATGATAGTGACAGCGACAGTGATTCAGAAGAAGTAACTCGTGATAACGTTATCGACAAAGTTGAGTCATATGAAGGACATACATTAGATACAGATGAATATACGTACAAAGAACCTGAAAAAACAGATGATGGCAAATGGGGATTCTCATTTGAAGATAAAGATGGTGATTTAGCAGGTTCATATACTGTAGATTCAGATGACGGTTATGTAACTGAATATGATGAAGACGGAGAAAAAGTAGGTTCTGGATACTAAAAGTTCCAGAAAGTAATTAATAATAAATGACCACCCAAAAGGAGCAATCCTTTTGAGTGGTCATTTTAATATATTTATTTTGTTATGGGAATGATTAGTTGAGAATCGTATTGTCCGCCAGTGTGAATATGATGATGTCCTTTATTTACTGTTTCGTTATGTTCATAACGTGTACTCATACCTGGTGTACTATTACCTTTTACTACTTCGCTTCCTTTGACGACAACTTCTAGTGTTTCGCCTTGTTTAAATAATGTACCTGAAGGTAGAAGTTCAATTTCTACAGGAACGACTTCACCATTATTAAGTTTTAATTCTTGTTCATGTGTATGCCAAGGTTGAGCAATGGTTGATTTTTCTTGATCTAATTCGCGATGTGAAGCACGTAACCAACCAGTTGCAACTTGACCATTTTCAATATGGTTAAAGTCAGGGAAGTGCACTTCATTACCACGACGATCTAATTTTTTAATACCTGCAAATAAATCCATATCGTCTGTATCATCTGTACTTACCCATAATTTTAAGTTCATATTACCTACTAATTCTGTATCTTTATCAAATGTATAACTGAAGCGTACTTCGTCTTGTTCATTTTCAGAATCATAACTAGTTGTATTTTCTTCAGAGACAGCATTTTGATTTAATGTTAATTCTTTACCATTTAAATATAGAGGAGTATATTCAGTATTTGGTAATGGGAATGATGTTGCTGTTTTGAATTCACCTCTATAGAATTGGTCTCTTACTTCATAAGTGACAGTTGGTGTGTCTTTCCAATCATTATCTTCTTCTTTTAGGTAATAATCGAAGAACGCTTTTTGACGTTCAAGATTTTCTCTAGCATAATAGCTTTCCCATTCTTTACGACCATGGATATATAGCCATTTGTCTTCTGAGCTTGCTTGTTTAAATCCTTCAAATGAACCACGATTGTGTAAACCTTGAGTTGACCAACTTGCACAAGCTAAGATAGGTGTTTTGATTTGATGAAGTGGTGCTTGGCGTTGTTTCCAGAAATCATCGAATAATGGATGGTCTTTTTGAGCTTGAATTAAATCTTCAATATTTGGATTATCTGTCCATCTCGCAAAGATTCCTTGAATCCAGAAACTATAGAATCCTGTATCTGGAATACCGCCGTGGAAAGCAACTTCACGATACATATCGTTTAAACCTTCCCATGGAATCATAGCTTTTAAATGAGGGGGATTTAATGACGCAACCCACCATTGCGTAACTGCAAGGTATGACACACCATTAGTTCCGATATTACCATTACTCCATTCTTGTTGTGCAGCCCATTCAATCACTTCATAGTAATCTTCTGCTTCACGTTTTGACCATGGAGATAAGACACCATTAGATTTTGAACTACCTCGTAAAGCAACTTTGATAACAACGTAATCTTGAGGTACCCAGAAACCTGGATCTGGTGATTCTTCAGGCGTGAAGCTTGAAGTAGGTATAGCACCTAATGTTGGCCAATTAGCCCCCATATTAGTTATTTTTGGTTTGTTATCTTTACCATACGTATCTGCAGACATCACTACTGGGAATTGACCTTCTTTGTTAGGACGGAAAATATTCACATATAATTTTTCGCCATCTTTCATTTCTACAGTAACGTCTTTTTCCATAATCATTTCTTGATTACCAAATTGTACACTATCTACAACAATATGATTTAAACCTTCTTTGACATCGTTAACATCTGTAACAGTTAATTTTGGATTTCCTAATAATTTGCTTGTCATATGAATCATCCTTTACATGATTTCTTTTTCTTTACACCTTCATGATAAGAGGTAATAATCAGAATTCCAATCATCAATGTCCTTAATTTGTGTAATAACCAACAAACAACGTATAATTGTTGTATAGAGATAAAGGATGTGACATTATGCCGCAAGATCGACGCATTAGAAAATCACAGCAAGCAATCAGACAAGCATTTATCGATTTATTGCATAAACAGGAATTAGAACAAATTACAGTTCAACAAATTTCAGATTTAGCAGACGTCAATCGTAGTACATTTTATACGCATTACATAGATAAATATGATTTATTAGAACAAATGGAAGATGAGCAGGTTAAAGAAATTAAAGTATTTATTGAAGAAAATGATGTATATAGTAATAAAGCAATATCAGCTGATAATATACGTACGATTATGGAGTTTTTAATTGGTAATATAGAAGAGAATATGTCGTTTTATCAACTTATGTTTAATATTGGTAAGGATTCCAATTTGCATGAGAAGCTATATGAACTTATCACAGGACATTTAAATCATTTTAAAAACGACAATAATAAAATTGGTAACATACCATTTTCTTATTTTATGAGTTATGTATCTGGAGCGGGGCTTTCATTTATACGTCATTGGGTAGAGGATCCTAACCGTATATCGAAAGAAGAATTGATTCAATATTTTTATGATATTGTCAATAACGGCCCAGCTACAATAATACAACGAGAGAAATAATAAAAAGGAGAGGTAACTTTATTTTTAAATAATACCTCTCCCTTTTTTAAATTTACTTTTTATTGTTGCATCGCATTATAATCTTGACCATGTAACATCCATCTTACGCCATATTTATCGTTGAAGACGCCCATTTTACCGCCCCAAAATTGTTCTGATAATGGTAGTTCAATAGTGATAGACTCATGGTCTTTAATTTTATCGTAGAAAGCTTCTACTTTTTCAGTTTCTTCTTTATCATTAACATCAAAATCAATTAATAATGAAATACCGTTATTATTTGGTTGAATACGTTCAAATGAATCTGCACCTAAAATTTTCACACCAACAATTTCAAATTCTGCATGCATAGTTGCTTCTTTAGCTTGTTCTTTTGTCATTCCAAAATGTTCTGCTTGATCTTCTCCAACTTCTAAACGTTTAATATTCGTCGCACCAAATACTTCTTCGTAATATTTTAAAGCTTCTTTAGTGTTTGGAAATGCTAAATAGGGTGATAATTGAGTCATAAAACTGCTCCTTAGTCTTTTATATTATATTGCTAACAACATCATACAATGTTCTATGTTAAATGAATACAATTAAGTACTAATGTCATTTATATTTGACATTAATACATGTGTCATATATATTAGACATATACTAAAATTACTAGTTGAAAGGGGTATTCATATGAGTCAGTTGAATGAAAAGTTATTAAATTGGATTACTAATACATCAACTGAAAAAGATGAAAGGGAGAGAACACTTTTAAATCAAAAATTGGCTACTACATTTATAATTACTTATATTGGTATGCCTATTTTGTTACTGTCTAACCTAATCATTGATGCGTATCACCAAACAATTTCATTAAATACAATATTACTATTCATTTTCTTTTTTATAATTAATGGCGTATTGTTATATAAAACAAAATCTGATGAACTAAATAAAGATAAAGTTTATTCACCAGAAGAATATAAAAAATTAGTGAATAAATATCGAATTAAAAGTGTGATTTTGATGCTTTACTTCGGAAGTGCTATGTTTCTCTTAGGTTTAATCATAAAATATTTACAGCATACAAGTATTCAATGGGGTATGGAAATTATTACTGCCATTATTGCGGGTATTGTATTTGGTGGATTTATGTATGTTTATCAAGTAAATAAAATCATGAAAGAATATTAAACTTAATATTGAATTAAATAAAATAAAAGTAATTCCTCTGAGAACACTCTTTCATTATCGATTTATTGTATAATATTCATAAATTATATAATAAATAATGAAGGGAGTGTTTTCTTTTGATTGAAGCGGGCGACATTTTGAAAAAATGAAAAATCAAAAGGTAAACTATGACAAAGTGTTAAGGAAAATGATTCAACAATGGGAAAGGGAAAACGAGCGTCCTAAAATTTTATTACATAGCTGTTGTGCGCCATGTAGCACATATACTTTAGAATTTTTAACACAATATGCTGATATCGCTATTTATTTTGCCAATCCTAATATTCACCCTAAGAATGAATACTTAAGACGTGCCAAAGTACAAGAAATGTTTGTTCAAGATTTCAATGAAAAGACAGGTTCAAATGTGAAGTATATTGAAGCTGAATATAAACCACATGAATTTATGAAAATGGCTAAGGCTAAAGGGTTAACTGAGGAGCCTGAAGGTGGTCTAAGATGTACTGCTTGTTTTGAAATGAGACTTGAATTAGTAGCAGAAGCAGCTATTAAATATGGTTATGATTATTTTGGTAGTGCGATTACATTATCTCCTAAAAAGAATGCACAATTAATTAATCAATTAGGGATGGATGTGCAAAATGTATATAACGTTAAATATCTACTTAGTGATTTCAAGAAAAACAAAGGCTATGAACGTTCTATAGAAATGTGTAATGACTATAATATATTTAGACAATGTTATTGTGGATGTGTCTTTGCAGCAATGAAACAAGGTATTGACTTTAAACAAATCAATAAAGATGCAAGTGCATTTTTACAACAATTTTAAAAATACCCAGAGTTAAAAGGCGAGAGCCTTAACTCTGGGTATTCTAATAAAGTTAAATCATTTTATGAATGAAACGTATAATTGCCATAATGGCGATAACTAACATAGCAAGGAAAGAGAATAGTTTAAAGCGTTTATTTTCTTTCTTTACTTCTTTGTCATCATTTTCCATCATTTCTTGTAATTCGCGTTCAATTTCTAAATCAAGATCTGTTTTGCGATAACCATGTAGCCCTTTACGTTCATCTTCTTCGTTACTTTCAGCCTTGCTATTGTTATCGATATTATCTTGTTGCGTTGAATGATTCATATCTTTTTCTCTTGTTTCTTCTCGCACTTTAAGAATGCCTCCCATATTCATGACACATAACATTGAGTAAGTTTTAATTTATAACTATCTATGATTACTTTAATTTATATCCTATATAAAAGACCTATACAAAGTAAAGATATTATACTATTAACTGAATTATTAGTACGCTACTTTGCATCTAATCCAATAATATCACTAATATTTTGATAATCATTTTGTTTTAAATACTGAGCGATTTCTTTATTTATTTTCTTAGTTAGACCTGGACCTTCTATTACAAGAGATGAATAAATTTGTAGTAATGAAGCTCCATTACGTATCATTTTAATTGCGTCTTCAGAACTAAAGATGCCACCAGTACCAATAATTAGTAATTCTCCATTAGTTTCTTGGTATGCTAATTTAACTAATTTTAAATTACGTTCAAATAATGGACGACCACTTAACCCACCATCTTCAACACGATTGGCTGATGTTAAACCATCACGTTGACGTGTCGTATTCGCAAGAATAACACCGTCAAAATGTTCTTTAATAGTTGGTAAGAGTGATTTTAATCCATTTTCATCCATGTCGGAAGTAAGTTTTAAGAATATAGGTACATTAATTTCATTTTGTGCTTTGAATGTTTCTAAAGCACTACATAACATTGAAAATTCATCTTTGTCATGAAAATTTTGTAAGTTCTCAGTATTTGGAGAACTAATATTCACAGTGAAGAAATCCACGTCATTTTTAAATGTATCTATAACTTTAATGTAATCTTGGTAACGGTTATCATAGGAAGTCATTTTATTTACACCAACGTTAAGACCGATTGGCGTATGATAAGCATGACGTCGTAAGTTATTAAGTGCTTTATTCATTCCAATATTATTAAAGCCCATACGGTTAATTAAAGCATCGTCTTCTAATAATCTATACATACGAGGTTGAGGATTACCAGGTTGTGGTTTTGGCGTGATACCACCTAATTCTAATGCACCAAATCCAAGGTTTTCTAAAGCTTTAGGTACTTCACAAGATTTATCATAACCAGCGGCAAGTCCAATAGGATTTTCAAATGTGATACCATGGATATTTTGTGAAAGAATTGGGTTTTGATAGTCGAATAATTTTTTCATAATAGGTAATACATATGACTGTTTTTGTGTGATTTTTAGTGCATCAATTGTTAATCCGTGTGCTTTTTCAGGTTCGATTTTGAATAATAATGGTTTGATTAGTTTATACATATTAACGCTCCTAGTTCATTATATTTGAGGCTTACTATCCTCAATTTAATATATTTGAAACTTTTCCTTTTAATAGACTAGCACTTTCATATTAAATTTCCTAGTTAAATTATAAAAATTTAAAAAATAGTCGAACTTCTAAATAATGATTCATTCACATAGGTGACATACTTAAAGATTAAAAGTGATATATTTAGGAAATATAAGAAGTATTACAGATAAATGGAAGGTGAGATAATGGCAATAGATTGGAAAGAACAATTACCTCTAGATTATATTAAAGATATTACGCCTGTAAGTGGTGGGGATGTTAACGAAGCATTTAAAGTTACTACACAGCAAGACGACACATTTTTCTTATTAGTTCAACGAAATAGAAATGAATCTTTTTATGCTGCGGAGATTGCAGGTCTTAATGAATTTGAAAATGCTGGCATTACTGCACCAAAAGTTATCGCAAGTGGGGAAATTAATGACGATGCTTATTTATTATTAAGCTATTTAGAAGAAGGTACTAGTGGAAGCCAAAGAGAATTAGGTCAATTAGTTGCTAAAATGCATAGCCAACAACAAGAAGACGGTCAATTTGGTTTTCGATTACCTCATGAAGGTAGCGATATTTCATTTGAAAATACATGGACAAATTCATGGAAAGAATTATTTATAGAACAACGTATGGATCACATTAGAGATGAATTATTGCGCAAAGGATTATGGAATAAAGAAGATAATAAAGTATATGAACAGGTCAGAGAAGTAATGGTCAACGCCTTAGACAATCACCAAAGCAAGCCATCATTATTGCACGGTGATTTATGGGGTGGCAATTATATGTTCTTAACGGATGGTCAACCAGCTTTATTTGACCCAGCACCATTTTATGGCGATCGTGAATTTGATTTAGGTATTACGACAGTATTTGGTGGGTTTACACAAGAATTTTATGATGAATATGAAAAGCATTACCCATTAGCTAAAGGCGCATATGAGCGTTTAGAGTTTTATAGATTATATTTACTTATGATTCATTTATTAAAATTTGGCGGTATGTATGAAGGTAGTGTTAATAGCTCCATGGAAACAATATTAGGATAAAGAAAAAACACGCGTTGAGAAGGTAAATCTCAACGCGTGTTTCTCTATATATTCGACGCTACGTATAAATACATAACATTTTATAACTAGATATTGTCTTTAGTTTAAGAATAATTTTAGTTATTCCACATTTTTAATAATACTTCTGCAAAGCCTTCAGGTTTTTGAACGTAACCTAAGTGACCGCCTGGAATATCAACAATTGGTAAACCAATTTGTTCATTGATATAGAAGTTCACATCTTGTGGGAATGAACCTTTAGAGTCAGTACCATTTAATAAAGTAATTTTATCTTCATGTTTTTTGAAATCGTCTAAAGTAATATCAGAATGTGTATATGGACGGATTTCATATTCTACCCAGAACATTGAACGTTGATATTGCTCTTTTTTAGCTTCTTCTGATTCAGGTTGAGCAGTCATCATTTTAGCATCAATAGGTGCAATTTTTAATGATTCAGCAAAGTCTTTCATACCAACTTCTAAACCTTCAGTTAATACTTTGTTTACGATATCATCATTTTTGTCTTTCCAATATTTACTATCAGGTAAGAATGTGTTGATAGGTGGTTCATGGAAAGCAATTTGTTTAACGATTTCTGGATAATCTTTTAATACGTGCATAGCAACGATTGAACCAGAGCTTGAACCTAATACATATACTGGCTCATCACTTAATGATTGTGCAAGTTCTGCAATATCTTTAGCATCACGTTTTACACGATAATCATCATCTGGGTTAGCAGCTGATTCAGGTAGTGGCTCTGTTAATTCACTTTCACCATAGTCACGACGATCGACTGCTACAACTGTAAAATGATCTTTAAGTTGTTGAGCAAGTGGCATAAAGATATCACCAGTACCATTAGCTCCTGGAATGTAAATTAATACAGGTCCTTGTCCGATTTGATGATAGCGTAATTTAGCACCTTTTAGTTCTATAGTATTCATATAAAATACTTCCATTTATTATTAACAATGATTATTGGAATATTATTCTAATCCTAATAATTTAGCACCATTTGTATAACTTACTTTCTCTTTTTCTTCGTCAGTTAAACCTAATTCATCTAAAAATACGCCTAAACGTTCAGGTTCGATATATGGGTAGTCAGCAGCATAAAGGATACGGTCGATGCCCATTTCTTTTTTAACTAAATCAAATTGAGGTTTAGTTAACATACCACTTGGTGTTACATAGAAATTATTTTTGAAATAATGACTAACTGGTTGTTGTAAATGATCTGCAAATAATGTGTCATCCATACGTTCTAAGAAGAATGGAACGAATTCTCCCCAGTGTCCAATAATCATATTTAAGTTAGGATAACGATCGAAAACACCAGATAGTACAAGATGAATAGCATGGATACCTACATCAACATGCCAACCATAACCGAAACAAGCAAATGTTGCAGCAGTTACTTCTGGATAATTACCTTTATAATATGCTTGATATACATCGCTATTAACAGGAGCTGGATGTAAGTAAATTGGTACATTTAAAGCTTCAGCTGTTGCAAAAATGCCATCATATTTGTCTTGATCTAAGAAGCCGTCTTTAGGGCGTCCCATAATAAGCGCACCTTTGAAACCTAATTCATTGATACAACGTTTAAATTCTTCAACAGCTGCTTCAGGTTCGTTAATAGGTAATGTAGCAAAACCGACAAAACGGTCTGGATATTCTTTAACATATTCAGCTAAAGTGTCATTAGCTTTTTTACAAAGGTCAATTGCTTGTTGTCCTTCTAAGTTAGAAGGTGCGCCGTTACCATATGATAAAACTTGCATTTGAACATTTTGTTCATCCATAAATTTGATACGTTTATCATGGTATTTAATTTCATCAGCATCAGTGAAACCAGACTTTTGTTCTAAACCTTCAAGCATTGTTTTCATTGGTACGCCATTAGGATCAGCAGATGCTGCTTTCATTGTTTCTTTTTGAATCTCATCGATGACATAGTGTTCTTCAAAAGTAATACTTTTCATTATAAAATCCTCCAATAGAATGTATGTTATTTACATCATTTGTTATAAAGTTTTTAGTTCTAACTTTCAAAAGTTTACCAAGGCATTTTGCCATCAGCATTAATAAATGTGCCAGTTGGTCCATCCGCATCAATTGTTGCTAACTCTACAATTGGTTTAATACCTTCTGTTGCTGGTTTAGCATTGTTACTAAAATCGCCAACTAAGTCAGTATTAGTAGAACCAGGATCTGCAGCATTGATTTGCATATTTGGTAAACCTTTAGCATATTGAACAGTTAACATAGTTACTGCAGATTTAGATGAACAATATGCTAATGAATTAGCATGATATTCTTGAGTATTTGGATTAGTGACCATACCAAATGAACCAAGACCACTTGTGACATTAACGACAACTGGTTGTTCAGATTGTTCTAATAATGGTACAAATGTATTCATCATTCTGACAATACCGAAGACATTTGTTTGATAAACTTTGTTCATATCTTCAACTGTAATATCAGCAGGTTTAGCAAATTGACCAGAGATACCTGCATTATTTACTAATACATCTAAACGGCCTTCCTGTTCTTTGATATAATCGAATGCTTTTTTAACTGATGTATCATCAGTGACATCTAATTGAACAAGTTGAGCGCCAATTTGTTGTGCTGCTTCTTGTCCACGGGATTCATCACGTGAACCGATATATACTTTATGACCTTGGTCGATAAGTGATTTAGCTGTTTCAAAGCCTAGTCCTTTATTTCCACCTGTAATTAATGTAATTTTAGCCATTTGTTGCCACCTCGTCTGTAATATATAGTTTGATTAAATAGTCTCTAATTGATTCGTTTGAAAGACCGCGCTTTTCTTTTTGTAATTCAAAAGAATTGGTAGATAAAGATTTAAGTAACATATCTACTTTAAATGTTGTCCATGGTGTACTTGTATTATTGCCAAGAACTTCATAATAAAACTTAAATAATTGTAAATAAATGTCGCTATTGTAAAAGTCATTTTTATCTGTTGTGTCTTCAATACAATGTAATAACTCACTATTATTAGATTTAAATGTTAAAAAGATGTCTAGTGAATCACTAAAAATCAGTTGTTTATCACTGTTCTTGTTTTTAACTTCATACATTTCGTTGATAATGTCAGTAAAGTCATGTGCAATGATAGTTGCACATAATGCACTTTTATCTTTGAAATGACGATACAATGTTCCCATTCCAATATTTAAGTCTTTTGCGATACGATTCATACTTACTTCTTGAACGCCATGTTGGTTAAAGAGTTCAATTGCTTTTTTCTCAATACGCTGTCGATTTTCTAGGGCGTCTTTACGCAAATACATCACCTTCTTAAAATAAGTTTGTTGACAAACGGACAACTATCCGTTTATTATAAAGCCTATCATATAAAAAGACAAATAAAAGAGATGTAGATGTTTTAATAAAAGGGAAGAGTGATGTAGATGTCATTAAATAAAGAACAAAGACAAATTACAGCTAAAGAATTACAAGAGCATTTTGATGAAACGACTTTGAGTTTGAAAAATATAGCAGATGAAATGAATATTTCAATTAATGAGGTATCTCATGTATTACAGATGAAAGCACCAAACAAATTGTTTGGAAATCATTTACATCAATTTATTCATTTAGTATGGGATATAAGAGATTTAATGAATGAAAATATATGGCATATGGGTAAATCACCTAAAGAATACACTTATTTAAAAGGTGAGAAGGAAGATTATTGGTTTTTACAACAGTAATAAAGGAGAGAAAATAAATGAAAAGTATTCTAGTTATTGGAGCTACAGGTAAACAAGGTAATGCAGTTGTAAGACAATTATTAACTGATGGTTGGCATGTACGTGCTTTAACTCGTAATAAACATAATGATAAATTAACTTCTATTGAAAGTGATCAACTTGAAATTTTTGAAGGTGATTTGAGTAATCAACAAAGCTTAGAAGAAGCAATGGAAGGACAATATGGATTATATAGTGTTCAACCAATCATTAAAGATGATATTGAGGAAGAATTAAGACAAGGAAAAATGATTATTAAATTAGCTGAAAAACAACATATTGAGTATGTTGTGTATAGTACAGCAGGCGGTGTAAATAGAGATAGAACAGGACCCCATTTTGAAGCGTTAGCTGAAATAGAAAATGAACTGAAAGCATCATCATTAAACTTCTCAATTATTAAACCATCATTCTTTATGGATAACTTCCTTAGAATTGCTAAGAAAGAAGACCAACAAATAACAATACCTGAGTTTATCAATCCTGAAGTTAAATTCGCAATGATTTCTTCAATTGATATTGCGAAAGTTGCTGCTAATTTATTTAAAAAAACAGAACAATATAATCATCAAGCCATCGAAATTGCGTCAGATGAATTAACTTTAAATGAAGTGGTTAAAACATTTGCAACTGTCACTGGTCTACCTACAGAAATTAAAGGTGAATTTGTGAGTGGTACAGCTGAAAGAAGTTGGTTAGAAGATAAAGGATATGTGGTTGATTTTGAATTAATGAATCAAATTAACCCTGATAAACTATCTCTAGCACAGTGGATTGAACATGTACAATTTTAAGTAGAAATATTGTTGCGATTTAAATTAACCAATTAAAGGAGCCGAATTTATGATTAAATCAATGTGGTTTAATTTGCATGTGAAAGATTTGAATAGAAGTGAAGCATTTTACCGAGCTTTAGGTTTTGAAATTAATCATAACCCAGAGATGTTAGATAAAATGGTAGGGATTAAAATAGGCAATACGATTGTTATTTTAATTGAAAATAATCACTTTGAAGCGGTTACTAAAGATACGGTAACTTCTAATGCGAATGAAACAATTATTTCGTTAGGTGTTAATACGAATGAAGAAGTATACCAACTTATCGAAAGCGTCGAATCAGCAGGAGGTACTATTTTAGAAAAACCTTGTGTTAAGCAAGGTTATTATGGTGCAATGTTTGCTGATCCAGATGGCCATAAATTCAATTTTTTAGTTTGTTAAATAACAAAGGCACTTAGTTTCCATTTGGAGACTGAGTGCCTTTTTAAATTTAGTTATTCATTTTCTTGAATGTTGCCATATTCTTTTCGCAAATCATAAACTTTGTCTGGTGTTACATCTTGACCAAGTGGATCAACGACTTTCATAGTTGAAAATGTATTTAACACTTGTCCTCTGATCATTTTTAAATAATCTTGTCTAAGCGCTTGTTGTTCTTGTTTTTCTTCTACACTCAATGTTTGTACTTTTTCTTTATTTGCTAATTCATTTATTCTGTTTAAAATTTCCATTATTAATTCCTCCTAAATTTGGTGAGTTGGAAAGTAGGGTACTATATACGTTCCAACTTCATTGATGATATCTTTTAGTTGTCTGTCTTTATTGATAAATCGTAATATTATATGGTTTGTACCTATTGTTTCGTATGCTTTTAAAATTTCAATTAACATTTTTCTACCTGTTCGATAGCCGCCTTTAATAGGTTTGACTGTCTCATTAGGATTACTAGATAAATCGACGAACAATATATTTATGAAAGGTTTAAAAATTTCATTATCTTTATGCCATTGTTCTACCAGTTGCTTTTGATCTTGAAAATGTTGAGCATAAAATATCCAACCATCCATATTTTGTTTAAGCCATTCTATAGATTGTTTTGAGTATCCAGTACCAAACATTGGAATAGCTTTATGTTTAGGTAAAACCTGTAAACCAGAATCTTCAATTAGTTCAAACATAGCATTTGAAATGTCAGGCGCATTTGATTGCCATAACTGTCGTAGTGATTTAATAGATGTACGATATCGTTCTGCTAGTTCATCTTCATTCACTTTAAAAGCTGGAAATTCAAACGATCGATCACCTGTAGCCATACCTAATAATAGTCTTTCGTGGGATAAAATATCGAGAGATGTAGCTGCCTTAGCTAAATGGAGGGGATGACGTAATGTAGCAACAATACTTGCTGTGCCAAGAGATATTTTGGAAGTATGGGCAGCTAAGTAAGTTAAAAATACAAATGGGTCGTAATTCTCGGTTACGTTACCTAAATATTTGCTATATAACGGATTGTCCCTTACAAATAGGCTTGAGTAATCCAACTCTTCAGCTAATTGAGCTAATTCAACTAATTCAACTTGTTCATCGATATTAATTTGTTTCTGTTTTGGCTGATCGAACGGAATAGATAATCCTAAAGTTAAATGCTTATCTTTGAATGTCCGCTTAAATCCCTCGTGATCCTCTATTGTTGTCATATCATACCCTCCAATCTTTTCAGTTTAACAACACATATTATCTATACAACATCTGTTGTTTAAATATAATATATACCTTAATCTAAAAAAGTGCAAACAACATGTTTATAAGATTGTCGTTTAACTAACATATTTTAAAATGTGTTGCTAAAAATAAAAAATCTATTCATAAATTAACGTTTTAGAACGATTTTTATGAATAGATATATAGGTGAACTTTGAATAAGAAAATTATAAATGCGCAACATGGTGAATAAGGTATGGAAGATTTTTCTCTATAAATACTTTAGCAGTTTGTTGACTTGTATTAAGCCAGTGTTTACATAAGCCACATAGACCAGCCGATAAGAAACTAGCACTGTTGACGAGGATGTCTCGTTCATGATTAGGGTAACTATTTTCTAACATAATCGTGAATATATCTTCTAATTCTTCATTAATACGTTGATGTGCTTGGTTACAAAATACGTCTTGATTTAACTTGCAAAAATTTTGAACATCTACCATATAATCACAGATAGTCATAAATAATTGTGAAAGCACTTGTTCATTTATAAAATCTGAAACCTTCAATGTATCGTTTAAATCTTTAAGAATGGTTACAGATAGTGAATAATCCAAAATATCATATTTATCAGTGAAATGGGCATAGAAAGTAGCTCTATTCACTGTTGCTTCGTCAGTAATATTTTTCACGGTTAATTGTGAGAATTGTTTTTCTCGGGATACGGTTTGAAATGCTTCAACTAATAGTCTTTTAGTACGTAAAACTCGTGGATCTATTTTAGTCGTATTCATCTTTTTACCTACCTAACATGTGTTGTATATCTTTATTAAATTATCTTGCTAAACTATCGTGATGTCAAAGTATTAAGCTAAATCATTTTTAATATTTGATTGTAATTTGAAAATGAGGGTATGTGTAACTTTATAGTAGAAATGAAAGATTATATTAAACAAAAAATTATAGTTAAGCAATGACCGGAATGGGGAGACAATAATGGCGGATAAATTGCAACGTGAGTTAAGTAATAGACATATTCAATTGATTGCTATTGGTGGTGCAATTGGAACAGGTTTATTTTTAGGAGCAGGTGAATCTATTCATTTGGCTGGTCCTTCAATTTTACTTACATATATTATAGTAGGTTTTGTATTATTTATGTTTATGCGTGCAATGGGAGAAATGTTATTATCTAATCTTGGTTTTAAATCATTTGCGGATATCGCCCATAAACATATAGGTCCATTGGCAGGATTTATTGTAGGTTGGACATATTGGTTAACATGGATTATTTCTGGTATGGCTGAAATTACAGCTGTAGCTAAATACGTAGATTACTGGTACCCGGCTATGCCGAACTGGTTAACGGCGTTATTTACATTACTAGTTCTCATGTCTTTAAATTTATTCAGCGCTAAATTATTTGGAGAATTGGAATTTTGGTTTGCTATTATTAAAGTTTTAACAATTTTAGCATTAATAATAGTAGGAATTGTTATGGTCATTTTTGCAATGAAGACGCCATACGGAACAGCTAGTGTATCTAATATTTGGAGTCATGGGGGTATATTCCCTTATGGTGCATCTGGCTTTTTCATGTCATTTCAAATGGCAATCTTTTCATTTATAGGTATTGAATTAATAGGAATCACAGCAGGTGAAACTAAGAATCCTCATAAAACAATTCCTCAAGCAATCAATAATGTACCTTATCGAATTTTGATTTTTTATATTGGTTCTTTAGCAGTTATTATGGCTGCGGTACCTTGGAATCAACTTAGTCCGTCAGATAGTCCGTATGTTAAATTATTTGGGTTAGTTGGTATTCCTTTTGCGGCAGGACTTATCAACTTTGTAGTATTAACTGCAGCAGCTTCAGCTTGTAATAGTGGCGTGTTTGCCAATAGTAGAACAATGTTTGGATTATCTCAACGTAAACAAGCACCTCCTATATTAGGAAAAACAAATAGAAATGGTGTGCCTTATTATGCGATTTTAGTAACATGTGGATTGTTAAGTATTTCTGTTGTACTTAATGCCATCTTTAAAGATGCAACGAAAGTATTTGTATATATTACAACAGTTTCTACAGTATTAAATATCGTAATTTGGTCTATTATTATGATTGCTTATATCGGTTATTTAAAACAAAATCCAGAGTTACATAAACAAAGTCAATACAAATTACCAGGCGGTAAGTGGATGGCTTATGGTATTGTTACATTCTTTGCATTTATATTTATTATTTTATTAATTAACAATAGTACAAGAATAGCAGTTATTATTGCGCCATTTTGGATGGGAATATTAGGTTTAATGTATTTGAGATATAAGAAAGAATCTAGAAAAGCAGAAATTGTAGATGAATAATTAAAACAAAAGCATTTAATGAGTTAATGAAAGGTAAACTCATTAAATGCTTTTTATTGATTTAGTTATTTTTTAGAAGTTTCATTAATACATTAGCGTGATTATATTGAGTATCCTTTGCGGCATATAATAAAATAACATCTTCCTTACTTGATGACACAAAGTCTTTAAGATATTCAAAAGCTTCTTGTTGTTCGCTATTTTCACGTAATTCTTTAGCATACTTTTCTGAAAACGCAGCATATAATTTAGGTTCATGATTAAACCATTTTCTTAATTCAGTAGTAGGGGCCACTTTTTTTAACCATTCGTCTAATTGTGCATCTTCTTTAGAAATACCTCTTGGCCAAACACGATCAACTAACACACGCTTACCTTTAGCAATTTGCTTATCATAGATGCGTTGACATTTAACAGTCATCGTATACATCTCCTCTTTTATTTGTATCTTTAGCATAACAATCATAATGGCATAAAGATGTTAAAAAATGATGAAAATTTAAAATAATTATCTGAAAATTCTAAATAATATGGTATAATACTAGCTATAGTCTTAATTGGCCCAACTTTACACAACAAATGATTGCATCAACGAATACCAACACACCTTAGATTTCATCATGTGTATAGTTAGTTCAATTAAGGCTATTTGTCTTTTTTTATTGTAATAGATTATTGGAGGCGCTAGAAATGACAACATTGAGTAAAATAAGACCAAAAGATTTTATATTCAGAGTGTTATCTGGGGTAGCAGTAGGTATTGTAGCAGGTTTAGTACCTAATGCGATATTGGGAGAAATATTTAAATATTTGATGCAATATCATCCTATTTTTAAAACGTTGCTAGGTGTTGTTCAAGCAATCCAATTTACAGTACCGGCACTAGTAGGAGCGTTAATCGCTTTAAAATTTAATTTGACACCATTAGCTATGGCAGTAGTAGCAAGTGCTTCTTATGTTGGAAGTGGTGCTGCTCAATTTAAGAATGGTACATGGGTGATTGCTGGAATAGGAGATTTAATTAATACAATGATTACTGCATCTATTGCGGTATTGTTGATTTTGTTAATAGAACACCGTGTAGGTAGTATGGCTTTAATTGTATATCCAACAGTTGTCGGAGGTATTGCCGCAACAATTGGTGTATTGATCCTACCTTATGTACATATGATTACAACGGGAATAGGTAATATGGTAAATAGCTTTACTGAATTACAACCTGTTTTAATGAGTATGTTAATTTCAATGGTATTTAGTTTCATTATTATATCTCCGTTATCTACAGTGGCGATTGCAATTGCGATTGGTATTTCAGGTATAGCGGCTGGTTCAGCATCAATTGGAATAGCAGCTACAGAAAGAAGCGGTATTATTAATTGGAACAAGCCAAGTCAATAGAGCAGGAGTACCAATCTCTATTTTCTTTGGCGGTGTGAAAATGATGATGCCCAACATGGTACGTTATCCGATTATTATGTTACCTATATTAATCACAGCCGCCATTTCAGGTATTGCATCAGGAATTGTAGGAATAGCAGGCACAAAAGAATCGGCAGGATTTGGATTTATAGGGATGGTAGGACCTATTAATGCATTTAAATTTATGGGTGTTCATTCTGCTTGGTTGAGTTTATTACTTATCGTTGTTGCCTTCTTTATCGTTCCCTTTTTTATAGCATGGATTTTAGATATTCTATTTAGAAAGGTATTTAAAATTTATAGTAATGAAATATTTAAATTTTTAGCATAATAAGTAAAAAACAGGTTTCTTTTATTTAAAAGTAAGGGACCTGTTTTTTTATTATGCTATACTTTATAAAATTTCATTTTTAACCAAAGGGTGGGTATTATGAATAAAAAAATAGAAGAATTAAAATTGAAAGCAGCAAGTCTGACTCGCCAAACTCATGAATTAGGCATTCCAATTATGATTTTATTTGAAGGTATGCCGGCGTCAGGGAAGACACGTTTATCTAACGAACTATTACTGACTTTTGATGCAAAATACACACAATTCATCTCTACTAAGTTACCACAATATGAAGATTTAAGATATCAATTTTTACAAAAATATTGGAACACATTACCTCAAAAAGGACACATTAACATATATTTTAGAAGTTGGTATTCTCATTTCTTAGATTATAAAGAAAACGGTATTAAACAAGCATATTATAAAAAAAGTGAGAAACTAGTTAATCAAATCAAAAGTTTTGAAACAATGCTGCAAAATGACAATTATGAACTAATTAAGTTTTATATTGAAGTGAGCGAAGAAAAACGACAAGAACATATTCAACAAACTAAAGACAATCCATTAATGAAATGGAAAGTTCAAGAATATGAACAGGTCATCCCTAATGAAACGTATTTAGCAGAAATGAGAAAGTTCACACATAAAGATAACCAATGGGAAGTCATTGATTATACACAACGTGAAGTTGCATTTGAAAAAATGTACAAACATATAATAGAAAGATTAGAAAACGCGATTAAGAAATCAAATAGACAGCAAGCTAATAAAGACGGTGCATTTAGCAAAGATTTTTCGACTAATATGTTTGATGTTAAATTCGAGAAAATTTCTAAAAAAGAATATAAAGAGATGATTGAACCTTTACAAAAACGTATGAGAGAAATTCAATTTGCATTATATGAAAGAAAGATTCCACTTATTTTAACTTTCGAAGGAATGGATGCAGCTGGTAAAGGTGGTAATATTAAGCGAATTCGAGAAAAGTTAGATCCTACAGGTTATGAAGTAAATGGTATAAGTGCACCAACCGATGTTGAATTAGCTCATCATTACTTATGGCGCTTTGCTAAAGAAATGCCTAAAACAGGTCACATTGAAATATTCGATCGAAGTTGGTACGGCAGGGTGTTAGTAGAAAGAGTAGAAGGGTTTGCCGATAAAGAAGAATGGAAACGAGCTTATCATGAAATTAATGAATTTGAAAAAATGTGGACAGATGAAGGTGCGATTCTTTTAAAATTTTTCTTGTGTTTAGATAAAGATGAACAACTTAAGCGTTTTAAGGATAGGGAGCAAGATCCAAATAAACAATGGAAAATAACGGATGAAGATTGGCGTAATCGTGATAAATGGGATTTATATTTAGAAGCAACTCATGACATGATTAAACATACTGATACTAATTACGCACCTTGGTTCATTGTGCCTGCTGATCATAAGAAGACTGCAAGAGTTGAAGTGTTGAAATATATTATTAGACAATGTGAAAAAGTATTATGGGGCGTTAAAGATTATTAAACTAATTCGGATTTCAAAATAAATATAGTTTGTGTTTAGATGAAATGATTCAAATTAATGAAAAAGTTTGGATATTTCATCTATTTTTATGTTAAAACTAACCATTTTAAATTTTTAGAACTATTACAGTTATGTAACTAAAATGCAATCTGTAATATTACGACAAATGTAAAAGTTGAGCAAAACTCTTAAAAATCTAATGTAATATAAGGGTTTGTGATGAAATTTTAAACTAAAAAGTTTAAGTCTTTATATTACAAGGACGACATTTATATTTCAAAGTTACAAAACGAGGTTTAGTTTGTAATTTTTTGTAAGGAACGTGTAATATACAAAGCCGATTTTTATGGTATAGTGAATACCGTCGAAAGTTAAACAAAAACATTTTCAATATTGCACAACGAATTTAATACAAGAAAACATATAAAAACAAAAAACTTTTTGGAGGATTTTTCAATTATGAAGAAGACATTTATCGCATCAACATTAGCATTAACTTTAGGAGCAGCAGGTTACGCAGTATCAGGTCACGAAGCACACGCTTCAGAAACTACTAACGTAGATCAAGCACACTTAGTTGACTTAGCTCACAACCACCCAGAACAATTAAACGCTCAACCAATCCAAGCTGGCGCTTACGACATTCACTTTGTAAGTGGTGGATTCGAATATAACTTCACTTCAGACGGTACAAACTTCTCTTGGAACTACCAAGAAGTTGGTTCAAACGCTTCAACAACTCAAGCATCAGCTCAAACATCAAATACTGCAGCTCAATCAGCTGACTACACAACTTCTTATAACCAAGAAGCTAGTACTCAATCAGTAAGCTCTAACCAACAATCAAGCAACACTAACGTAGAAGCTGTTTCAGCTCCAACTACTTCTTCAAACAGTAGTTCAAGCCATAACTACAGCACTAAAACAACTTCATACTCAGCACCATCAACTTCAAGTGCTTCAACTTCAAGTGCTTCAACTGGTGGATCAACTAAAGCTCAATTCTTAGCTAATGGTGGTACTGAAGCTGCATGGAACGCTATCGTTATGCCTGAATCAGGTGGTAACCCTAACGCAGTTAACCCAGCTGGATACAGAGGTTTAGGTCAAACTAAAGAATCTTGGGGTTCAGGATCAGTAGCTAGCCAAACTAAAGGTATGCTTAACTATGCTAATAGCCGTTACGGTTCATTAAGCAGTGCAATTGCTTTCCGTCAAAGCCACGGATGGTGGTAGGATTCAGTTTATAACTGGAAAGAACTTCGAGTTATAAATGATTGAGAGGATGACTATGTCATCCTCTTTTTTTATGTCTTTTTTTATTTAGCTTATTAATTTTTTACAAAGTTTAATTAAAAATTTTAATTCATTTGGTGTTTAGAGTTTAAATAATGATAATGAGGGAACATGTTCTAAAACGTATGTTAATAGGTGATAAAATAGTGAAGGTGTTGTTATGTGTTTGAAATTTATTAAAAAGACCTTGAAATTAACTGTTTTACATAGTTTGTATTGGTTTTCGATTCAAATGACATTAGCACACTTTGGCACTAAAATACCTAATTCATTTTTTGAAAAAAATGGGCATATATTTCGTATATACTCTTGGGAAAATAATGGTAAATTTTGGAATAGAATTTTAAAAGTAAACCAATGGAAGTACTTGATACCTGAAGGAAGTAAATTAAATTCTCATATATATAATAAGAATTCAATAGAAGATTTAAATATTGAAACATTAAAACAACTTGATATTGAAATGAAAAGAGCAGAATTGATTCATTGGTTGTCTATAATACCAGTTATTATATTTGTGAAATCTTCTAGATACATACAAATAATCAATTTAATCTATGTATTATTTAGTCATATTCCTGTGATCTTAGTACAAAGATATAATCGTCCAACATTAGAAAAGTTAATTCGTTTAATTTATAAAAGAGGTTAAATACATGACTGAAAATACTAAAGTGGTTGTTATTGGTGGTGGATTAGGTGGTATATCTGCTGCAATTAGAATGGCACAAAGTGGCTATGAAGTATCATTATTCGAACAAAATGAACATATAGGAGGTAAAGTCAATCGCCTTGAAACGAAAGGGTTTGGTTTTGATTTAGGACCTTCTATATTAACTATGCCTCAAATTTTTGAACGTTTATTCGAATATAGTAATAAACATATGAAAGATTATGTAACAATTGAAAGATTACCATTACAATGGCGAAGTTTCTTTACAGATGGTACATATATAGATTTATATGAAGGAATAGAACAAACATTTTCAAATAATGACCAACTATCTTTGACTGATAAAGAAGAGTTACAAAATTATTTAGAGTATACACGACGTATACAGCGCATTACAGAAAAAGGCTATTTTAATAAAGGGTTAGACAAATTAAAAGATATTATAAAATATCATGGGCCTTTACGTTCTTTAAAAGAGTTTGATTATTTTTCTACTATGCAACAAGCAATAAATCAACGTGTTAGTAATCCTAAATTAAGAGATATGTTAGGTTACTTTATCAAATATGTAGGTTCATCTTCTTATCATGCACCAGCAGTATTATCAATGCTATTTAATATGCAACAAGAACAAGGTCTATGGTATGTTCAGGGCGGTATACATCGACTCGCTCAAGCATTGGAACAACTTGCTATAGAAGAAGGGGTTCAAATTCACACTAGTGTATCTGTTAAAAATATAAAAACCTATCATGACGACGTAGTAGGGGTTAGATTAGCAGATGGTAGATTTTTTGAAGCTGACTATATTATCTCTAATATGGAAGTTATTCCTACATATAGAGAATTATTACATTTTAATCAAAAACGTATTGATAAATTAGAAGGCGTATACGAACCGGCTAGTTCTGGATTTGTAATGCATTTGGGTGTCAGTAAATCTTATCCTCAGCTACGACATCATAATTTTTTCTTTTCCAGTAATTCAAAAAGAAATTATGAAGAAGTATTTGATCAAAAAATATTACCCCAAGACCCAACGATTTATTTAGTAAATACGAATAAAACTGACTCAACTCAAGCACCTAATGGTTATGAAAATATAAAAGTTTTACCACATATCCCATATATTCAAGATAAACCTTTTAAAAAAGAAGAGTATCAAATATTTAGAAACATCGTATTAGATAAATTAGAACGTATGGGACTAACTGATTTAAGACAGCATATTATATATGAAGATTATTGGTTACCTGAAGATATTGAGCAACATTACCGTTCTAATAGAGGAGCAATATATGGTGTTGTAGCAGATAAAAAGAAAAATAAAGGTTTCAAATTCCCTAAATATAGCCAATATTTTAATAACTTGTACTTTGTTGGTGGTTCCGTCAACCCAGGAGGCGGTATGCCTATGGTTACTTTAAGCGGACAACAAGTAGCAGATATGATTAATCTGCGCGAAGGAACTAAAGGAGAAAAATAGTGAGAATGATTCAATATATTATTACTGTTTTTACAACGTTATCAATAGTGTGTGGTCATTTTATATATAATCATAGATATAGATTGAACCATCAGAAAACAAATAATAGCCATGATTTGAAAGAAATAAATGGAAGTAATCCAATCATAACTATTATTATTCCTGCTAGAAACGAAGCTCATAGATTACCACAATTACTGGAAACCTTATTAACGCAAACTGGAAATTTTAAAGTGATTGTCATGGATGATGGTTCTACAGATGACACAGTCAACGTTGCAAAAGCATATCAAGTTGAGGTTCATCAAGTTCAATATTCCATTGAAGATAAATGGCGTGGTAAATCGCGTGTATGTTATGAAGGAATGAAGTATTGTAATAGTAAATTAGTAATGTTTGTGGATGCAGATGTAGTATTTGAAAATAACGAAGTCATTGAGAAACTTATTCATACTTATCATCATCAAGACGATAAAGGGTTACTAAGTGTTCAACCTTATCATAAAACACGTAACACCTATGAAAATTTATCAGCAATTTTTAATTTAATGACTGTAGTAGGTATGAATCACTTCTCATCTTTAAAGAAACAGAAGGACAATAATATAGCATTTGGGCCAATATTGTTAACTAACATAGATGACTATTTAGCTACTAATGGGCATCTGAATGCAGAACACAGTATTATTGAAGGCTTTGCACTTGGCCAAGCTTATCAACAACTCAATTTACCTGTCACACTTTATGAAGGAAAAGGCAACATTCATTTTAGAATGTACGAAGAGGGGTTGAATGCATTAGTTAAAGGTTGGACCAAGCATTTATCTGTAGGTGCTAATCAGACAGAGTCACGCATAATGTTTGCTATAATGATTTGGCTATTTGGTTCTATAATGACTAGTTTAGGAATAATATTTAGTTATATTTATAAACCTATTTCAAAATTTAAAATGTTAACGCTATACTTTATCTATACAATTCAGTTTATTCAATTGCATCGACGTGTTGGTAATTTTTCTAGGATATTGTTATGTTTACATCCATTACTATTTTTATTTTTCTGTAGTATTTTTGGGAAATCATTGTGGCATACATATATTTTGAAAAAGGTTGAATGGAAAGGTAGACACTTTGACATTCATTAAAGTGAATAGTATTAAAGCAACAGGAGGTCAAATAATGACAACGATTAATGAAAGTTATAAATATTGCCATCAAATTATGAAAAAGTATTCTAAAAGTTTTTCTTATGCGTTTGATTTATTACCTGAACATGAGAGGCGTGCGATATGGGCAGTATATGCAGTATGCCGAATTATAGATGATAGTATTGATGAAGAACAAGACCCTGAAAAGTTACAAGCTATTAAAGAAGATATTCAATTAATTGAGGCACAAGAAGTTCAGTCAATTGATCAATTCAAAAGTGATGAGCTTATTATGTTAGCTTTTTTAGATGCGTCAAAACAATACAAAATGGAATATCAATCATTATATAATCTTATTCATGCTGTATCAGAAGATGAAGATTTTGAAATGTTTAAAGAAGATAAAGATTTGATGGGATATTGTTATGGTGTAGCTGGCACAGTAGGTGAAATATTGACACCTATTTTGACTGAACATCCTGTTGAAGAAACTTATGAAGTATCGAGACAATTAGGAGAAGCCTTACAATTAACTAATATTTTACGTGACGTTGGTGAAGATTTTGAAAAAGGTAGAATTTACTTTAGTCAATCAATGATTCATCAATTTGATGTAGATATAAAACATGTCTTCCATAATCAACCTACACAAAATTATATTCAATTATGGGAACATTACGCTCAAATTGCAGAAAAAGATTATCAATATACTTTAGATCATTTGGAAGTATATAAACCTGAAGCAAGACCAATTATAGAATTAGCAGCACTCATTTATAAAGGGATTATTGATGAAGCACGACAGCACGATTATTCATTACATCGTCGAGTTTATGTTTCTAGAATTAAAAAATTAAAAATATATAGACAGATTAAAAATAAATATCAAGAATAGGATGAATGCGAATTGAATATTGCTGTAATAGGTGCAGGTGTAACTGGATTAGCCTCGGCAGCTCGACTAGCCGCAAAAGGACATCAAGTCACACTATTTGAAAAGAATAATAAAATTGGTGGACGAATGAATCAATTTACGAAAGATGGTTTTACCTTTGATATGGGTCCCACTATTGTAATGGTGCCTGAAGTATACAAAGCAGTGTTTGAGGATTGCGGACAGCGTTTTGAAGATTACGTTGAAATGGAACAATTACGATACATTTATGACGTCTACTTTGATAAAGATGACAAAGTACGTGTACCTACTGATTTAGCTGAATTACATGATACGTTAGAACAGATTGAACCAGGAACAACACACGGATTTATGAAATTCTTAACTGATATTTATAAACGATATGAGGTTGCGAGAAAATACTTTTTAGAACGTACATACAGAAAACCATCTGACTTTTATAATATGACATCATTGATTCAAGGATATAAATTAAAAACATTGAATCATGCTGACAATCTAATTGGTCAATATGTAGATAATGAAAAAATTCAAAAATTACTAGCCTTTCAAATGTTATATATAGGAATAGATCCTAAACGAGGTCCATCATTATACTCTATCATACCGATGATTGAAATGATGTTTGGTGTTCATTTCATTAAAAGTGGAATGTACGGCATGGTTAAAGGATTACAAAAGTTAAACGAAGATTTAGGTGTCGATATTCAATGTAATGCAGATATTGAAGAAATTATTATAGATCCTAAATATAAGACAGCAGATGGTGTCAAAGTAAATGGTTTGGTCCAGCGTTTTGACAAAGTATTATGTACAGCTGACTTTCCTTATGCAGCACAAGAATTAATGCCTAAACATGCACCTATTAAAAAATACCCACCTCAAAAGATAGACAAATTAGATTACTCTTGCTCTGCTTTTCTAATGTATATTGGAATAGATAAAGATATTACAGAAGATGTGTTATTGCATAATGTCATATTTTCAAATCATTTCAGACAAAATATTGAAGAGATTTTTGGCGGTGATATATCAAAAGATCCTTCATTATATTTATATGTACCAAAAATAGGAGATCAATCATTAGCACCAGAAGGTCAAACAGGGCTATACGTTCTTATGCCAACGCCAGAACTTAAAACAGGAAAATTAGAGTGGGACAACGAAGATTTTATAAATGAAGTTAAAGATATTATTTATCGTAAACTGGAAACGATTCCTACATTAGAAAGTATTAAGGAACACGTGATATCAGAAACGATTTTCACTCCAGAAGATTTTGAAAGTAAATTTAATGCTAAATTCGGTACTGCATTCGGTTTAATGCCGACATTATCACAGAGTAATTACTTTAGACCACCTAATGTTTCTAAAGACTATCAAGATTTATACTTTGCAGGTGCAAGTACCCATCCGGGAGCAGGCGTACCTATCGTATTAACTAGTGCTAAAATTACAGTTGATGAAATACTTAAAGATATAGATAATCAGATTTAAATTAAAAGTTAGCGGAGTGTAATAACTCTGTTAGCTTTTTTTAATTGAATAATCTAAAAATTAAGAATATTGACAATATTTTAACGGTTGATAAAATGAATGTACTAATAGATGATTATAAAAATGGTTGAATAATGTATAGAGGGGGCGTTTTAAGTTGAAAATGTCGAATCGATTAGCGGCTATCCCTGAGAGTTATTTTGGAAAAACAATGGGACGAAAAATTGAACATGGACCATTACCATTAATCAACATGGCTGTTGGTATTCCAGATGGAGAAACACCACAAGGTATTATTAACCACTTTGCTGAAGCATTAAAAATACCTGAAAATCAAAAATACGGTGCCTTTCACGGTAAAGATACTTTTAAACAAGCTATTGTAGATTTTTATCTTAGACACTACGGGATCGAATTAGATAAAGATGAAGAAGTATGTATACTATATGGTACAAAAAATGGGTTAGTTGCATTACCAACATGTCTAGCAAATCCAGGTGACAACGTCTTATTACCAGATCCAGGATATACGGATTATTTGGCAGGTGTGATGCTAGCTAACGCTAACCCAGTTCCATTAAATTTAGAACCGCCGTATTATTTACCAAATTGGGATGAAGTGGATGCAGAAATATTAGAAAAAACAAAGTTAGTTTATTTAACCTATCCTAATAATCCTACAGGTTCAACTGCTACGAAAGCAGTGTTTGATGAAGCAATACAAAAATTTAAACATACAGATACCAAAATCATTCATGATTTTGCATACAGCGCATTTGGTTTTGATGCTAAAAATCCAAGTATTTTATCTTCAGAAAATGGAAAGGATGTAGCAGTAGAAATCTTCTCATTATCTAAAGGATACAATATGTCAGGATTTAGAGTTGGTTTCGCAGTAGGTAATCGTGACATGATTCAAGCTTTGAAAAAATATCAAACACATACAAATGCTGGTATGTTTGGAGCGTTACAAGACGCAGCTACTTATGCATTAAATCATTATGATGACTTTTTAGAAGAACAAAATGCCACATTTAAACGAAGACGAGATATCTTTGAGAGTAAATTAGAGGAAGCGGGAATACCATTTATTCATTCAACAGTAGGCATTTATTGCTGGTTGAAGACCCCACCTCAATACGATAGTGAAGCGTTTGAACAGATGTTATTAAAAGAACAATCAATTTTAGTCGCACCTGGTATACCATTTGGTGATAACGGAAAGTATTATGTCAGACTTTCATTAGCATTATCTGAGGAACAACTTGCAACTGCAGCAGAGCGGTTATCAACCTTAGCTGATTTATATAAAAAATAAGGAATAGGGGATGTTAGTATGACTAAAATTAAAATCATGAGTGTACGAGATGAAGATATTGTCTATATTGAAGATTGGGCAAAGAAAAATAATGTTGAATATGAACTATCACGTCATCCTTTAACAGACGATAATATAGATGAAGTAGAAGGATTTGATGGACTATCACTTTCACAACAAATACCTATCTCTGAAGAAGTATTTGCGAAGTTAAAATCATTTGGTATTAAGCAAATCGCTCAAAGAAGTGCGGGGTTTGATACATATGATTTAGAATTAGCATCAAAGTATGGCATCGTTGTTTCCAATGTGCCGTCATACTCACCAAGCTCAATTGCTGAATTTGCAGTGACGCAAGCAATTAATATAGTTAGAAACTTTAATGCGATTCAAAATAAAATGAAAGTACATGATTTTAGATGGGAACCTTCGATATTATCAAAATCAATAAGTGAATTAAAAGTAGCAGTAATTGGAACAGGTAGAATTGGAAGTATTGTTGCCAAGATTTTTGCACAAGGATATGATTGTGAAGTTGTAGCGTATGATCCGTTTCCAAATGAAGTTAGTGAAGAATATGTAACTTATCAACCTACATTACAAGAAGCAATTGAAGGTGCAGATATAGTGACATTGCATGTGCCTGCTACAAAATACAACCACCATTTATTTGATAAACACATATTTTCTCATTTTAAAAAAGGAGCTGTATTTGTAAACTGTGCTAGAGGCTCATTAGTAGATACCAATGCATTATTATCTAGTATAGATAGTGGACAAATCAAAGGAGCTGCTTTAGATACGTATGAATTTGAACGTGGATTATTCCCTAGTGATCAACGTGAACAACAGTTTAATGATCAATTATTGCAACAATTAATTGATAGAGAAGATATCATTATTACGCCGCATATTGCATTTTATACAGATGCTGCAGTAAAAAATTTAATCGTTGATGCATTAGATGCAACATTAGAAGTACTACAAACTGGAACAACACACTTGCGAGTAAATTAAAAATGGGGGGATTGAGACATAAACCCCAAAATAAAAGCACTAAGGTGATTAAAAATAAATCATCTTAGTGCTTTATCTATACTCAATGCTTTATTTGAATTATTTAACATCGTAACCTTGATCTTCAATAGCATCTTTCATGTCTGATAATTGTACTTTATCTTCATCATAATCGACACGTACTTGACCATTGTCTAAATTAACTTCTGCTGCAGAAACACCATTGATTTTTGCTAGTGCAGATTCAACTGCATTTTTGCAATGATCGCAACTCATACCTTCTACATTTATAATTTTTTGTCCCATTTTATTCACCTCTATAAATTAATGACTTACTTCTATTTTATTACTATATTGCATGACTTGAAAGTAAATGCATACCAATTAGTGTTGAAATTATTTTATAATACGTTTTAATCTTAGTGCATTTGTGACTACACTGACAGAACTAAGTGCCATAGCAGCCCCTGCAATCCAAGGGGCGAGTAAGCCTAATGCTGCAATAGGAATACCGGCTATATTATAGCCGAATGCCCAAATTAAATTTTGTCGTATGTTGCGCATTGTTAATTGACTAATACTTAATGTTTTAGGTAGTAAGGATAAATCACCACCTAATATAGTTATGTCGGAGGCTTCAATCGCAACTTCAGTTCCAGTACCCATCGCTATACCAATATCAGCTGTTACAAGTGCAGGAGCATCATTAACGCCATCTCCAACCATGGCAACTTGTTTACCTTCCTTTTGTAAGTGTGTTATATGCGCAGATTTTTCGTCAGGAAGTACATTCGCTATAACACGATCAATACCCACTTGTTTTGCAATAGCTTGAGCAGTATTATCATTGTCACCTGTTAGCATAACAACATTAATATTCATATCGTGTAATCGACGAATTGATTCAATTGCATTGTCTTTAATAGTATCTGCTACTGCTATCAGACCTTGATAAACGCCGTTAATAGCGATAAGCATGGCAGTTTTACCATTGCTCTCCCAATCTGTCATTTTAGATTCAATATGATTTGAGAGTTCAACATTATTTGATGTCATTAACTGGCGATTACCTACTAGAACTTGTTTTTGACTAACAGATGCTTCTATTCCATGACCAGGCAGTGCATTAAATGTATCTGTATTTATTAAGTTGATATTATTTGTTTGAGCATAATCAACAATTGCTTTTGCAAGAGGGTGTTCAGAAGCATATTCTGCACTTGCAAGTAATTGTAACGTTTCGTTATCACCCTCAAAATCAGTTACAACAGGCTTACCATTTGTAATAGTACCTGTTTTATCTAATACGATAGTATCAATATTTTGTGCTTGTTCAACGTATTGACCACCTTTAAATAAGATGCCTTTTTCAGCAGCACGACCAGTACCTACCATAATAGATGTTGGAGTTGCCAATCCTAATGAACATGGACAAGCGATCACTAGCACTGAAATAGCGGCTACAAGTGCTGGTTCAAATTGTCCGAAATGTACTAACGTATTCCAAATAACAAATGTGAGTAAAGCAATACCTATAACAGTAGGTACAAAATATCCAGAAATTTGATCTGCTAAACGTTGGATAGGTGCTTTAGATCCTTGAGCTTGTTCAACGACTTTAATGATATTAGCTAGTGCGGTATCATTACCTACTTGAGTAGCTTGAATAACAATGGCGCCATTTTGATTAATTGTCGCACCAATAACTTTATCGTTGATTTGTTTATCTACAGGTATAGATTCACCTGTAAGCATAGATTCATCTATTGACGTTGTACCTTTTAGAATAATGCCATCAACTGGAATCTTTTCACCTGGTTTAATTAAAATATTATCATTTACTTGAACATCTTTTACAGGTATCATCATTTCTTTATTGTCTTTAATAACACGTGCTTCTTTAGCTTGAAGGCTTAATAGTTCACCTAATGCATTAGTAGTTTGTGTTTTAGCTTTCGTTTCTAAATATTTACCAAATAAAATTAAAGTAATTAACACTGCACTCGTTTCAAAATAAAGATGAGGCATTTGAGTTGTGTGATTGAGCCATTTAAACATTTCATAGATACTATAGAAATAGGCAGCACTCGTGCCTAACGCCACTAATACATCCATATTTGCGGAACCATTTTTTAGATTTTTATAGGCGCCTTTATAAAATTGCCAACCTATAATGAATTGTACCGGTGTGGCTAATATGAATTGAAACCAAGGATTCATAAATATTGAAGGTAATGGCATATGAAACAAATGAACTAACATCGTTGCTAGTAATGGTATTGATAATATAGCAGCTATAACTAATTTAGTGAGTTGCTTTTTGAGTCGTTTATCTTTATTAGAATATTGATTTTGTCCTTCTTTTACTTTTGCATCATAGCCTAAATTTTGTATTTTAGAAATGAAATCATCGCTATTAACTACTCCACGATAATATTCAACAGTAGCTTGTTCGGTAGTTAAATTGACGTTGGCATTGATAACACCATCAATTTTATTAAGTACTTTTTCAATACGATTAGAACATGCTGCACATGTCATGCCAGAAATAGTTAATTCTACACTTTCTTTAACGACATCATAGCCTAAATGTTGAATTTCGTTAACGTAATCCTCAGTATGATATTGTCCTTGATGATCATCAATTGTTGCTTGCTCAGTTGTAATGTTAACTTGAGCAGTAACATCATCAAGTTTATTGAGTTTCTTTTCTATTCTATTTGAACACGCAGCACATGTCATTCCTGTGATATCTATAGTTGTTTTTTTGTTATTATCCATGTGAAAGCCTCCGTTTCTTCTCATCATTAATGTACCCCCTATAGGTATATAAGTCAAACACATTGTTTGCCAAAAGAAGAAAGTAAGACTAGATAATAAAAAAATCCCACACAAATATTTTAAGAAACATTTGTGTGGGATTTTATCATCTATATTAACAGCTAATATGCTGGAATTGTAGCTCTTATAAATAGAATGGATTTTTGGTTAACGAGTTAGAAAAAGTCTGAAGGGGAAAATTGTTTAAGATCAATATCTTTAACTTGATTGATGTCATAATTAGAAATATTTTCTAAGATTTGACCATCTTTTGCTTGTTGATAATAACGATCGGCTTCATTAATAACGTCATGAGTTTGGAAAGTTTTGACCACGCCTAAAAGTATAAGAACTGCGATTGCTGATTTTAAAATACGTTTCATGATATTGGCTCCTTTAATGTGTTGGTAGATTCTATTATAAAAAATATGTTGATAAAAAACATGAGGCTATAGTATTGATGTGAACTCGTACTTCAGTATGATTCTTAAAGAATAGCCCTATAAAGGTGTATAGGTAGTTTTATATGTAAGTTTATAGGGAAGGTGAATAAAAATTAGGAAAGGGGCAAAACTATGAACTTATTAGAATTTCATCAACAAATTAAAGGATATACGCAACCACAACAACCAGGTATTGAAGCTGACATGAATCCTAAACCAATTGCTGAATTAGACGAATATAAAGCAGCTGGAAAATTAAAAGGAAAAGTAGCACTTATTACTGGCGGAGATTCTGGTATTGGACGCTCTGTAGCAATTCTATTTGCTAAAGAAGGTGCTAATGTAGCTATCGGATATTATAATGAACATCAAGATGCAGAAGATACCGTTAATCGATTAAAAGAACTAGGTGTCGAGGCTAAAGCATATGCGCATGACTTAAAAGACGAAAAGCAATCACAACAACTTATCAAAGATGTTGTAGAGGATTTCGGAGGACTTAATATATTAGTTAATAATGGTGGCGTACAATTTCCAAGAGACCATTTTGAAGAAATTACGCCAGAACAAGTTAAAGAAACATTCCAAACTAATATTTTCGGCATGATGTTTTTATCACAAGCTGCCGTACCATATTTAAATGATGGAGATACGATTATTAATACAACAAGTGTGACAGTTTATAGAGGTTCAGGACACTTGATTGATTATTCAGCAACAAAAGGCGCCATTGTATCATTTACGCGTTCATTAGCTACAACACTTATGGAGAAAAATATTCGTGTAAATGCAGTTGCACCTGGACCGATTTATACACCTTTAATTCCTTCTACATTTGATGAAGATAAAGTTGAAAATCAAGGCGGTGGTACTCCTATGGGACGTAGAGGTCAACCAGCAGAGCTAGCACCTTCCTATGTATTTTTAGCTACATCTGCTGATAGTTCTTATATTACTGGACAAGTAATTCATGTTAACGGTGGAGACTACATGACAACATAGGAGTTAATATAGAAAAGAGTAATTGTTAGGGTGAAAAGATTAATGACTGAAAAGGAAAAAATGTTAGCTTATCAATGGTATGATGCTAATTTTGATAATGAATTAATTGAAGATAGAAAGAAAGCTAAAGACTTATGTTTTGAATATAATCATACGAGACCTAGTAATGAAACCAAAAGACATGAGATATTATCGACATTATTTAATGCAAAACTTGAAAATATAAGTATAGCGATTCCTTTTGATACAGATTATGGTTGGAATGTTACCTTTGGGAAAAATGTATTTTTAAATACCAATTGCTATCTAATGGATGGCGGAGGTATCACTTTTGGAGATAATGTATTTGTTGGTCCCAATTGTGGCTTCTATACAGCAACACATCCATTAAAGTTTAAAGACAGAAATAAAGGTTTAGAATTAGCTGAAGAAATTATAGTAGGAAGTAATACATGGTTTGGGGGTAATGTAGCAGTTTTACCCGGGGTTACTATAGGTGAAGGCAGTGTTATAGGTGCGGGTAGTGTAGTGTCTAAAGATATACCGCCAAATAGTTTAGCAGTAGGTAACCCTTGTAAAGTGATACGTCAAATAGACAATGAATAAATAAATGAGATATAGTCCATAAGATCAATTTAGGTTATTCCTGAATATGATTTCTTATGGGCTTGTTTTTTTATAAAAAGTAAAATATAAGTCTTTATAAGTTGAGACTAATTTTCGTTTCTCTAATATTTTAGTTAATTTTTGAAATATTAAGATTTTTAAATGAAAGCGATTGCAAAATTACAATGATACATAGTAGAATGTAAGAAAGGTTGAGATAAAGTTGCATTAGCGTAACAGTAACATGATTAAAATAGCGCACTTATCTAGACCTATATGTAATTAAACAAAGGGTTCAACAACTCATTTTAATATTTCATAGGGGGTACGCAATAATGGTAGTAGATTTTAAAAATGAACCAGGAATTGATTTTTCTGTTCAAGCGAATGTAGATAAATTTAAAGAGACTTTAAAAGCAGTAGAAGGTCAATTAGGTCAAAGTATTCCATTAGTCATTAATGGAGAAAAGATAGATAAAAAAGATCAATTTGAATCTATAAATCCAGCTAATACTTCTCAAACTATTGCTAAAGTTTCAAAAGCAACAAAAGAAGATGTTGAAAAAGCATTTCAATCTGCTAACGAAGCATACCAGACATGGAAAAAATGGTCTCATAAAGATCGTGCTGAATTAATGTTACGTGTTGCTGCAATTATTCGTCGTCGCAAAGAAGAAATTTCTGCTGTTATGGTTTATGAAGCGGGTAAACCATGGGATGAAGCAGTAGGCGATGCGGCTGAGGGTATTGATTTTATTGAATACTATGCACGTTTAATGATGGATTTAGCTGATGGTAAACCTGTTTTAGATAGAGAAGGAGAACATAACAAATACTTCTATAAATCTATAGGAACAGGTGTTACAATTCCACCTTGGAACTTCCCATTTGCGATTATGGCTGGAACAACATTAGCACCAGTTGTAGCAGGTAATACAGTTTTATTAAAACCAGCAGAAGATACGCCGTTAACTGCTTATAAATTAATAGAAATCCTAGAAGAAGCAGGTTTACCAAAAGGTGTAGTTAATTTTGTACCAGGAGATCCTAAAGAAATTGGTGACTACTTAGTAGATCATAAAGAGACACACTTTGTCACATTTACTGGTTCAAGAGCAACAGGTACACGTATTTATGAAAGAAGTGCAGTTGTTCAAGAAGGACAAACATTCTTAAAACGCGTTATCGCTGAGATGGGCGGTAAAGACGCTATCGTTGTCGATGAAAATGTTGATACAGATTTAGCAGCAGAATCAATTGTAACATCAGCATTTGGATTTGCAGGTCAAAAATGTTCTGCATGTTCAAGAGCAATTGTGCATCAAAATGTTTATGATGAGGTATTAGAAAAAGCTGTTAAATTAACTAAAGAATTATCTTTAGGAGACACAACAGGCAATACATTTGTAGGACCAGTAATTAATCAAAAACAATTTGATAAAATCAAAAATTATATCGAAATTGGTAAAGAAGAAGGTAAATTAGAACAAGGTGGAGGCACTGATGATTCTACTGGATATTTCATTGAGCCAACTATTTTCTCTGGCTTGAAATCTTCAGACCGAATTATGCAAGAAGAAATCTTCGGCCCAGTTGTTGGATTTGTTAAAGTAAAAGATTTTGATGAAGCGATTGATGTTGCTAATGATACTGACTATGGTTTAACTGGTGCAGTAATTACTAATAATCGTGAACACTGGATTAAAGCTGTAAATGAATACGATGTAGGTAACTTATACTTAAATCGTGGATGTACAGCAGCAGTTGTTGGATATCATCCATTTGGTGGATTCAAAATGTCAGGTACTGACGCTAAAACAGGTAGCCCAGACTACTTATTAAACTTCTTAGAACAAAAAGTTGTATCTGAAATGTTCTAATACAAAATAAAGTAATAGTCAAAGACGTTGTGTAAGTCTATCTCAGATTTATGCAACGTTTTTTTATGAATTCAAGTGCAAAATTAATTTTATAAATATTAAGAAAAGATTGATGAAATATTAATTTTACAGAAAAATGATTAAAACATTTAAATAGTGATATATACTCAATAAGAACATTTAAATATAAGGCTATTGGGAGGATTTAATCATGAAGGGTAGTAAGAAACTAAATCAATTATTAGAAGATAATGAAAAGAAATTAAAAAAGCTTTTTAAATACGATAAGAAAGAATCTTTGTCATTTACAAAAGAAGATAGAGAAAAAGTTGAAGATCAATATGGAGTTTATGTCATTTTCGATGGTAAGAAACCTATATTTGTTGGTCAAACAGGTGGTTATGCGACAGGTTATAAACCAATTCAAAAAGATTTAAATACAAAATTAGCTCAATATAATTCTAAATCTGATAGTGGTACAACTAAATTCAGAAAAGAACTTGCTAAAAATAAAAATGCAGATACTTCTGAACTAAAAGAAATGACTGCTGAAAATTATGGTTTAACATTCCAATATATTAAAGTTAAACGGGAACCCGCTTTTATTAATATTTTAGAAATTCTTGCTTTAGAATATGCTAAAGAAAAGGAAATTAAACTTTATAACTTTGCTTAATTAAACAATGACAGCGTCTTATGAATTTAGGCGCTGTCATTTTACTTTTAAATTACTTTAAGTATGTGAATTATTTTTTTCTTCAATATATCGTTTATGATAATATCTAGATAATTTCATATCATGTATAAATGAAATAACAGGTCTTGCTGTCATTTGAATACTACCAATTACAAATAATATCGTACCCAAAGTCATAGTTGCATCACTAAAAAAGAAAAAGCTTCCTACCAAAAATACTAATCCCAAAATAATATCATTAATTTGATATATTGCTTTATAAAAATTGGTGATTTGATTAGCATGATCTTGTGTAGCTAGATCATATTTTTGATTATTAGTGTTTAAATGTAAGTCGACGCTGTTTTTATTGTTGTGGTGGGTAAACATAGGTAAACCTCCTTTAAATTCATAACATCAAATACCCTTATAATAATTAATAAAACGCATGAGTTACTATAAAGAAAGGAATGAGTCTAATGGAATATAAAACTTATTATGATTCACCAGTCGGGTTATTAGAACTTGTTAGCGATGGCGAATATCTTACACATGTACTCTATCAAAACCAACAATTAGAAGATGGTCGAGTTGAAAAAGATGATATAAAAGTATTTCAATTAACTAAAGAATGGCTTGATGCTTATTTTAAAGGGGATGTTCCAAACTTAAATATTCCTACTAAATCTCAGGGTACTGAGTTTCAACAATTTGTATGGCAAGAACTCGAAAAAATTGAATACGGGGAATTAACAACTTACGGAGATATAGCTCAAAAAGTAGCAACACGAATGAATAAAGACAAAATGTCAGCTCAGGCAGTTGGTGGCGCAGTTGGGAGTAATCCAATATCTATTATTATTCCATGTCATAGAGTTGTCGCTAAAAATGGAAGTCTTACAGGATATGGTGGAACAATCAAAAACAAAGTAAAATTATTAGAAACTGAAAAAGTAGACATGAGTCCTTTATTTGTACCAAAACATAGTACTAAACCATAAAAATACGTAATTTTTGAGCATTGAATATAAAGATAGCACTAAGATGATTTTCTTCCTAATCATCTTAGTGCTATTATTTTGGAATTTGTATTCCAGTATGGTTTATAGTTTATTATTTTGGAACATGGTATTCACGAATATTGTCATTAATAGCTTCTAAATAGAAGATAGATTGATCATTGTCTACTGCATCTTGTTGTGCGTCAAATTCTAAATTATCAAAGCGATTGAAGAAGTTTTCATATTCTTCTACTGAAACTTCTTGTCGTTTTTCTAGAGCAGATTGATGACCTTTAGTATCTAATTGATTTTGGAAACCATCAACGACAGTAGCACTAAAGAACTCACCAACAGAACCTGAACCATAACTAAATAATCCGATTGTTTGTCCGCTAGAAAGGTCATGATTTTCTAATAATGATATAAGACTTAAATATAAAGAACCTGTGTAAATATTACCTACATAACGGTTATAATAAACGGCATCTTCATAGCCTGTTCTTAAACGTTCTTGTGTTGTTTCATCTGCTTCATCGATAATTGATTCTAAAGCTTTTTTACCCATTTTTGTAAATGGAACATGGAAACATAGTGATTCGAAATCAGCTAACGATTTATTTTCACGTTTTGAATATTCATCCCAGCTATGTTGGAATGAACGGATATATGCATCTTTTGATAATGAACCATCAACAAGTGGATATGCATGGCCAGACGGTCTCCAAAAATCATAGACATCTTCAGTATATGCTACAGCATCATCATTTAATTGTAAGAGGCTAGGATTATGAGAAATCATCATTGCTACGGCACCGGCACCTTGAGTAGGCTCACCACCAGATTGTAAACCGTAACGTGCAGTATCACTTGCGATAACTAATACTTTTTCTTCTGGACGATTTGCTAGATAATCTTTAGCTAATTGAATTGCAGGTGTAGCAGCATAACACGCTTCTTTCATTTCAAAACAACGTGCAAAAGGTTGAATGCCTAGTAAATTGTGGACTTGAACAGCTGCAGCCTTTGCAGAGTCAATTGCAGATTCAGTCGCTACAATAACCATACCGATTTTCTTTTTATCTTCGTCTGTTATAATATCTTTAGCGGCATTAGCGGCCATAGATACGATATCTTGGTTTACAGGACTTACGGCCATTTTAGTTTGGCCAATTCCAATTAAAAATTTAATTGGGTCAACTTGGCGTGCTTCAGCAAGCTTAGCCATGTCTACATAAAATTTTGGTACATAAAAGTTTATTTTATCTATACCTATGTTCATAAGGGTTACATCCTTTCAGTTTTAAAAGTAGCATTAGTATCATACCAAAATAATTTAATGATATACAATGAATATAACAGATTTTGATATGAATGTATAACAGTTATGTAAGCGTTTTAATAATTGCGTTAAATCGCCTGTTATTAATATATAAATTTAAAAAATAGCAAATGATATTGTTATAAATACAGAGATTTTTAGAATATAAAACAAGTAACTTTTACAAAGAAAACTTTAATTGTTTTATAATGGTAATAAGTTTTGTTTTATTTGAATATATAGAATTAAAAGTGATAATTCATAGTGAAAAAAGGAGAAAAAATATGCAAAATTTGGATAAAGGATTTCGTCATTTATCGAGAGAAGATAAATTAAAACAATTAGAAGAATATGGTTGGTTATCTAGCGAAAATCATGACATTTTGTTAAATCATCCACTAATAGATGAAGATATTGCTAATAGTTTAATTGAAAATGTGATTGGCCAAGGTACATTGCCCGTTGGATTATTACCTGAAATTATCGTTGATGAACAACCTTACGTTGTGCCAATGATGGTGGAAGAACCATCAGTAGTTGCTGCTGCGAGTTATGGTGCAAAGCTAGTAAATCAAACTGGCGGATTTAAAACAGTATCAAGCCAACGTTTAATGATCGGACAAATTGTATTTGATGGTGTTGAAGATACTGAAGCTTTGGCACAGGCGATTCAAAATAAAGAAGAACAAATACACCAAATTGCAGATGAAGCCTATCCATCTATTAAAGCAAGAGGTGGAGGTTATCAAAAGATTGACATAGATACATTTCCAGAACAGCAACTGTTATCATTGAAAGTATTTGTAGATACAAAAGATGCGATGGGTGCTAACATGTTAAATACAATATTAGAGGCCATTACAGCACATTTAAAAAATGAATTTCCAGATAAAGACGTATTAATGAGCATATTATCTAATCATGCCACTGCATCTGTTGTCAAAGTACAAGGAGAAATAGACGTTAACGATTTAACTAAAGGTGGTAGAGAAGGTGCGGAAGTAGCACAAAGAATGGAACGTGCGTCTGTATTAGCACAAGTAGATATACACAGAGCTGCTACACACAATAAAGGTGTTATGAATGGTATTCATGCAGTTGTTTTAGCAACTGGTAACGATACGCGTGGTGCAGAAGCGAGTGCGCATGCATTCGCTAGCCGTGATGGTCAATATCGTGGTATAGCAACGTGGGAGTATGATTCAGATCGCCAACGATTAATAGGAACAATAGAAGTGCCGATGACTTTAGCTATTGTTGGTGGTGGTACAAAAGTATTACCAATTGCTAAAGCTTCACTTGATTTACTAAATGTCAAAACTGCACAAGAGCTAGGTCATGTTGTTGCAGCGGTTGGATTAGCACAAAACTTTTCTGCGTGTCGTGCATTAGTGTCTGAAGGAATTCAACAAGGTCATATGAGCTTACAATATAAATCATTAGCAATTATCGTAGGTGCTAAAGGCGATGAAATTGCACAAGTTGCTGATGCACTTAAACAAGAAGAACAAGCCAATTCAGCAAAAGCAAAAGAAATTTTAGAACAATTACGTCAAAATTCTTAAACTAAAAAAACGACATGGTATGCATTTAAAGTTGCATATGCCATGTCGTTTTTTATTTAATAGATGTAATTATAATGTCGAGCAGATGATTTTCCTATAATTCTCGTTCCATAATTATATGGACGATTATAGTTATATTCTGATATTTTTATATTTCCATTGCTATAAATTTTCTCAACAACAGCAACATGACCGTAGTAACCTGCAGTAGATTGCATTACCGCATAACGTCTAGGAGTATGACCAGTAGCATAGCCTGAACGTCTTGCATTTGAATACCAGTTCTTCGCATTGCCCCAACGATTAGATATAGGTTTACCTAATTGTGCGCGTCTTTGATAAGCCCACCAAGTGCATTGACCTTTATTATAATAATTTTTATATGAAGCTGCTTCTGACACATGTGTCTGTTCAGCTGTTTGATAAGTTATAGTCCCTGTTAACAAGATTCCAGTAGCGATTATGACACGAGATAATAATTTTTTTAGTTTCATTTTTTCTCCCAAAAATCGTTTTTTATTTAGTAACCGTATTCATAATAGATGTAAAAAAGGTAGAATACAATATTAGAAATGAATTATACAAGGAACTGTAATGTTACTGAAATATAAATAGGGTATTTGTAATAATATTTTATACTTTCATGTAAGTTTCATGTTTTACTCTTATGAATAGAAAGTATATAAGTACAAATAAAAAAGCCATCAACAAAGCACGAAACTTTGTCGACAGCATTAAAAGTATATAAATAAATTTAACATTTCTAAATAAAAGCATATATTGGCAGTAGATGACTGAATTGAAATGTACTTATTTAAAGTTTTTTCAATTCTAGTCATCTTTGCTGGGGTGGAACTACGGCAAATTTCTGTCCCGCTCCCCTCGGGATGATAGACTTCCATGTATTCTTATGTTAGATAAATGCTAAATAACAATTAACATAGATCATATATTAGTGAATTGGTTGAAGACTGACAATGCTCTTTTAACAATAGTCATTGATAAGTCTTCAGGACACGGATTAGTTCGAAAATATGACAATATTTCACTTTGGCTCTTCACTTGTCTAGGAAAATTGTTATCTTGATTAATCCAATCAACCAATTCGCCTAATGGTGTGTCATCACCAAGAAAATTTTGCATAAATTCGTAAAAGCTCAATTCCTCACCTCGAATAATCATTTTGAGCCAAAGCATATTATAACACAATTATCTATTAATTTGAAAAAGCCAATATAAAAGCCAGTATAAAGCTAATATAAGAGTTGAAATACTTAAACCACATTAAAATAAAAGGGTTATTGTATAATAATAGGAACAAACTTTTTGAGTAGGTGACATTAGTGGATATTAAACATATGAAATATTTTATAGAGGTTGTGAAACAAGGTGGTATGACAAATGCTTCTAAATTTTTATATATTGCTCAACCTACGATTAGTAAAGCTATTAAAGATATTGAAGACGAAATGGCAGTACCATTGTTCGATAGGGGAAAGAGGCAACTTGTTTTAACAGATGCTGGCAAAATCTTTTTCAATAAATGCAAAGAGATTATCGCTTTATATGAAAATTTACCATCAGAAATCAGTAGTTTATATGGTTTAGAAACCGGTCATATTAACATTGGTCTATCAGCAGTGATGAATATGGAGACTATAATAGGTATGATAGGAGACTTTCATCATCAATTCCCTAATGTGACATTTAACTTTGTTGAACACGGTGGAAAATCAATTGAACAACAAATTTTAAATGATGAATTAGATTTAGGAATAACGACACTTCCTGTCGATCATCAATATTTTGAAGCTCTGTCATTTAATAAGGAATCGTTGTGTGTCGTATTAAACCAAAACCATCCATTAGCCAAGTATCAAAATATTAAAATTAAAGATTTAGCTAACGAAGACTTTATCTTATTTAATGATGACTTTTACTTAAATGATAAAATTATAGAAATAACTAAAAATGCCGGTTTTATACCCAATATGGTTTCTCAAATATCTCAATGGAATGTGATTGAAAATCTTATCAGTAATAGATTAGGGATAAGTATTTTGCCACTTTCTATTACTCAATTGATGAACAAAAATGTATGTGCCATTAATATTGAAGATGCAAATGTAGAGTGGGAACTAGGACTAGTATGGAAAAAGGATAAACGTCTTAGTTATGCGACTAATAAATGGATAGAATATTTAAGAGATAGATTAACCTAACATAAATTTCCTTAAAATATTCATATGACTTAAATTTTCACATTTATAATAATAGAATTAATCTTAACGAAAGAAACCGATTTCATAAATTTAAGGAATGTTTAGTATTCGAAAAATGTATTTTAATAATAGAAAAAGAAAGACTATAATTATAAATATCACTAAAAAATTGTTGTAACAATTTAGACAAATTTTTTAGAAGGGAAAGATAGCATGCATAAGGTGAGAGATTTCATACATCTTATTGTACAACTCGTACTTATTTTAATTATTTCATTCATCGGTACCGAAGTGCAGCGCTTATTACACATCCCTTTAGCAGGTAGTATTGTAGGTCTCATCATTTTTTACCTATTATTACAGTTCAAAATAATTCCTGTATCGTGGGTGAATGAAGGTGCAGACTTCCTATTAAAAACGATGGTGTTTTTCTTTATTCCATCTGTTGTCGGCGTTATGGATGTAGTATCAGACATTACGCTTAACTATCTATTGTTCTTTTTAATTATTATTTTAGGAACATGTTTAGTAGCATTATCCTCAGGCTATATCGCTGAAAAATTGGTGAACAGAAAAGATATAGGAAAAGGGATGGATGAGTTATGAATAACATATTACAAGCAGCAGTTATGATAATTATAACGATTGTGGTATATGTTATTTCTAAAAAACTGCAAGACAAATATAAAAATCCATTTCTTAATCCAGCATTAATTGCATCAATTATCATTATAGCGATACTTCTTATGTTTGATATTAGTTATAAAGGATACATGAAAGGTGGAGAATGGATAAATCATATATTAAACGCAACGGTCGTTTGTTTGGCTTATCCACTCTATCAAAACAGACATAAGATAAAGAAATACCTTTTTGTGATTTTCACGAGCGTGTTAACTGGTGTAATACTTAATTTTATGTTAGTATACGTAACGTTGAAAATCTTCGGCTATTCAAAAGAAACGATTGTTACTATGCTGCCAAGGTCTATCACAGCAGCTGTTGGGATAGAAGTTTCTAACGAACTTGGTGGCACAGATACAATGACTGTACTTTTTATAATAGCTACAGGGTTAATAGGCAGTATTCTAGGTTCAATGCTATTGCGTATGGGAGGCTTTAAATCTTCAATCGCGAGAGGCTTAACATATGGTAACGCTTCTCACGCTTTCGGTACAGCAAAAGCACTAGAATTAGATATAGAATCAGGCGCATTTAGTTCGATTGGTATGATATTAACTGCAGTAATCAGTTCGATTTTAATACCAATACTTATTTTATTGTTCTATTAAAGGGAAGAAACTCATATAAATAGAAAGGGAGGCTATTTGGAAAAATGGCAAAAATTAAAGCAAATGAAGCATTAGTTAAAGCATTAGAAGCATGGGACATCGATCACTTATATGGTATACCAGGAGACTCAATTGACGCAGTAGTTGACTCATTACGTACAGTAAGAGACTCATTCAAATTCTACCACGTACGTCACGAAGAAGTAGCAAGTTTAGCTGCTGGTAGTTATACAAGAATTACAGGTAAAATCGGAGTAGCATTAAGTATTGGTGGACCTGGTTTAATCCACTTATTAAATGGTATGTATGACGCTAAAATGGATAGCGTTCCTCAATTAGTTATTTCTGGTCAAACAAATAGTGATAAATTAGGTACTGGTGCTTTCCAAGAAACTAATTTATCTAAATTATGTGAAGATGTAGCTGTTTATAACCACCAAATTCAAAAAGGCGATAACGTATTTGAAATCGTTAATGAAGCGATTCGTACAGCTTATGAGCAAAAAGGTGTAGCAGTAATCATCTGTCCTAATGACTTATTAACTCAACAAATTAAAGACACTACTAACAAACCAGTAAATACAACTAAACCTAAAGCAATTGCACCTAAATTCAAAAACATCAAAAAAGCTGCTAAATTAATCAATAAAAGTAAAAAACCAGTTGTTCTTTTCGGTGTTGGTGCACAACATGCAAAAGATGAATTACGTGAATTTATAGAAATGGCTAAAATTCCAGCTATTCATTCATTACCAGCAAAAGCAATCCTTGCTGATGATCATCCTTACAATTTAGGTAACTTAGGACAAATCGGTACTAAAGTATCATATCAAACAATTCAAGATGCAGATCTTTTAATTATGATTGGTACTAACTTCCCATTCGTTAAATATTTACCTAAGAAAAATATTAAAGCAATCCAAATTGATACTAATGAAGCACATATTAGTCACCGTTTCGATATCAACGTTGGTATCTTAGGAGACGCTAAAATTGCATTAGAACAATTAAGCGAAAACATTAAACACGTTGCTAAACGTCCATTCTTAGACAAAACTTTAGAACGTAAAGCAGTATGGGATAAATGGATGGAACAAGATTTAAATAATAATAATTCACCATTACGTCCAGAACGTTTAATGAAAGCTATCAATGACAACTTAAAAGACGATGCTATTGTTTCAGCAGACGTTGGTACTTCAACAGTATGGTCAACTCGTTATTTAAACTTAGGTGTAAATAACAAATTTATGATCTCAAGTTGGTTAGGTACTATGGGTTGTGCACTTCCAGGTGCTATGGCAGCTAAAGTTGCTTACCCAGACCGTCAATCAGTAGCAATTGCAGGGGACGGCGCATTCCAAATGGTAATGCAAGACTTTGCAACTGCAGTTCAATACGATTTACCATTAACAATTTTCGTATTAAACAACAAACAATTAGCGTTCATTAAATATGAACAACAAGCTGCTGGTGAATTAGAATATGCCATTGATTTCTCTGATATGGATCATGCTAAATTCGCTGAAGCTGCTGGCGGTAAAGGTTATACAGTTAAAGACGCTAGTCGTTTAGATGATATTGTTGAAGAAGCAATGTCACAAAACGTTCCAACTATCGTTGATGTACATGTTGATCCTAATGCTGCACCATTACCAGGTAAAATTGTTAACTCAGAAGCACTTGGTTATGGTAAATGGGCATACAGATCTATCACTGAAGATAAACACTTAGACTTTGATCAAATCCCACCAATCTCAGTAGCAACAAAACGTTTCTTATAATATAGATTCTATAAATCTCAACCAACTCGTTTTGGTTGAGATTTTTTTAAAATAAACTATTGTAAACGCTTCAGCTAATGTGTATACTATATTTAAATTAAAAATAACATTTGCGTGTTACTGGTGATGCAGGCATGAGCAAACATTTGGCCATTTATTATGGTCTTGTTTGTTCATCTCTTTTTTTATGTACATGTAAATGACTACAATATGAGAGGAATGTTTTTATATGTTTAAAAAGCTCTTTGGGCAATTGCAACGTATAGGTAAAGCGTTAATGTTACCTGTGGCAATTTTACCAGCAGCTGGGATTTTACTTGCATTTGGGAATGCAATGCACAATGAACAGTTAGTCAAAATTGCGCCTTGGTTAACAAATAATGTCTTTGTTATGATTTCTTCTATTATGGAAGCAGCAGGACAAGTCATTTTTGACAACTTACCACTATTATTCGCAGTCGGTACAGCACTTGGATTAGCAGGAGGAGATGGTGTAGCAGCATTAGCAGCACTAGTTGGTTATTTAATTATGAATGCCACTATGGGTAAATATTTAAATATTACAATTGATGATATCTTCTCTTATGCAAAAGGTGCTAAAGAATTAAGTCAAGCTGCTAAACAACCTGAATTTGCGTTAGTGTTAGGTATCCCTACACTACAAACTGGTGTGTTTGGCGGTATTATCATGGGAGCCGTAGCCGCATGGTGTTATAACAAATACTATAATATTACGTTACCAGCATTTTTAGGATTCTTTGCAGGTAAACGTTTCGTCCCTATAGCAACATCTGTGGCCGCAATTATTGTTGGTATTGTATTAAGTTGGGTATGGCCACCTATTCAAACAGGTTTAAATGATTTATCAAACTTCTTATTAACGAAAAACTTAGTATTAACAACATTTATTTTTGGTGTTATTGAACGTTCACTAATTCCATTTGGTTTGCATCATATTTTCTATGCACCATTCTGGTTCGAGTTCGGACATTATACAAACCATGCTGGTGAATTGGTTCGTGGTGACCAACGTATTTGGATGGCTCAATTAAAAGACGGTGTACCATTTACTGCTGGTACATTTACTACTGGTAAATATCCATTTATGATGTTTGGTTTACCAGCTGCAGCATTTGCTATTTATAAAAATGCTCGTCCAGAACGTAAAAAAATTGTTGGTGGTTTGATGCTATCAGCAGGATTAACATCATTCTTAACAGGTATTACAGAACCACTTGAGTTCTCATTCTTATTTGTAGCGCCATTGTTATATGCAATCCACGTTGTATTAGCAGGTTCTTCATTCTTAATTATGCATTTATTAGGTGTAAAAATTGGTATGACATTCTCTGGTGGATTCATAGACTATGTATTATTCGGATTATTAAACTGGCATAGAACAAATGCGTTATTAGTTATTCCAGTAGGTATCGTATATGCACTGGTTTATTATTTCTTATTCGATTTTGCTATCAGAAAGTTCAATTTAAAAACGCCTGGTAGAGAAGATAAAGAACAAGAAGTCAGAAATTCAAGTGTGGCTAAATTACCATTTGATGTATTAGATGCAATGGGTGGTAAAGAGAATATTAAACATTTAGATGCTTGTATCACTCGTTTACGTGTTGAAGTTAATGATAAAGCAAAAGTAGACGTACCAGGACTAAAAGCATTAGGTGCTTCTGGTGTACTTGAAGTTGGTAATAACATGCAAGCTATTTTTGGTCCAAAATCAGATCAAATTAAACATGATATGGCAAAAATCATGAGTGGTGAAATTACTAAACCAAGTGAAACAACTGTCACTGAAGAAGATTCAGAAGAACCAGTACACGTAGAAAATATTGCTGAAACTGAAATCTATGCGCCAGGTGTTGGACAAATTATTCCATTATCTGAAGTACCTGATAAAGTATTCTCTGAAAAAATGATGGGAGACGGTATTGGATTTATCCCTGAAAAAGGTGAAATCGTTGCGCCATTTGACGGTACAGTGAAGACAATATTCCCAACAAAACATGCGATTGGATTAGAATCTGATACAGGAATTGAATTATTAATTCATATTGGTATAGATACAGTTAAGTTAAATGGAGAAGGTTTTGAAAGTTTAGTCAATGCGGATGAACCAGTGACTCAAGGTCAACCTTTAATGAAAGTAAACTTAGCATATCTTAAAGAAAATGCACCAAGCATTGTGACACCATTGGTTATCACAAACTTGGATAACAAAACGTTAACAGTGGACGATATTAAAGATGTTGAGCCAAGTAAACGTATTATGAAAGTTAAATAATTACAATAGATAAAAATCCTGACTGTAAAAATGCAGTCAGGATTTTTTATATCTAAAGGATTATGCTTCTATAATATCATTTTCAATTAATAATTTAATCGCTTTATGGTCAGTAGCATTTCTAAATAAATCATATGCGTTTTCAATCTCGCTTAACTTACTATAGTGAGTAACGAGTTGTTCAGGTTGTATGATTTTACTTTTTAATGCTTCTAATAGTTCTTCTGTAGTATTACCTGAAACTAAACCAGTAGAGACATTGATATTTTTGATCCATAATTTGTCGATATCAAATTGCACTGGTAAACCGTGAACACCGACATTAGCAATTGTACCGTCGACGCCAATTAATTTTTGACATAAGTCAAAAGTTTGTGGAATACCTACAGCTTCAATAGCGACATCGACGCCTCGATGATTGAGCTCATAGACTTCTTTAATAGCTTGTTCAACATTACTAGAATTGATAGTATGTATCGCGCCAAGTGATTTAGCAGTTTCCAAACGGTTATCATCTAAATCAATCATAATAATTTTTGACGGATAATAGAATTGTGCAGTTAATAATGTAGCTAAACCGACTGGTCCAGCACCAACAATAGCTACAGTACTACCGGGTTTAACCTTTCCTTTTAATACACCAATCTCATAACCAGTTGGTAAAATATCTGAAAGCATAACTAAAGCTTCATCTGGTAATGAGTCAGGTGCATGATATAACGAGTTATCTGCAAAAGGAACTTTAACATATTCTGCTTGTGTACCATTAATTAAATGTCCTAAAATCCAACCACCATCATTTTCGCAGTGTGCATAAATGCCTTTTTTACAGTAATAGCATTTACCACAAGAAGATACTGCAGAGACAATGACTTTATCTCCAACTTTAAAGTTGTTCACATTAGATCCAACTGATTCAACAATACCGATACCTTCGTGACCAAGTGTTGTATTTTCAGGTACTTCTGGAGTATCACCTTTGATAATGTGTAAGTCTGTACCACAAATAGTCGTTTTGACCATTCTAATAATAGCGTCAGTACTTTCTGTAATGACTGGCTTTTCCTTATCAATTAACTTTGCTACACCAGGTTTTGAGTAATTATAGGCTTTCATAGGAATCCCTCCATTTTAATGTGAATGATTTCACATCTATTATACCATAATTTAAAATTTTTGAATTGTTTTATATTAAAATAATGATTATAAATAATAGAATAATATAGTTATAAAAAAGAGACCCGGTAAACATGTTAAAGTCCACAAAGATGAAAATAATGTTTAAATAGCTTAAAATAGACATGAATATAGATATAAGGGAGAAATTAATAATGGATACTGAAGAAGGCAAATTAATTGTTGATACAGAGATAGAAATAAATGGATATGATATTGATGCAATGGGGATTGTAAGTAATATCGTGTTTATAAGATGGTTTGAAGATTTACGTACCATTTTTATTAATCAATATATGAATTATTCAGAAATGATATCTAAAGGCATTTCACCAATTTTAATGAAAACGGAAGCGGATTATAAAGTACCAGTAACGATACACGATAGACCGAGAGCACGTTGTTGGATGATTAAAGCAAGTAAAATGAAATGGATATTCAAATTTGAAATCTCATCTGAAGATAAAGTACATTGTATAGGTTACCAAACAGGTGGTTTTTATGATTTAGAAAAGCAAAAAATAACGAAGTTACCTCAAGTTTTTCAAGATATAATGAAATAAAGTGAAAATTCGTACTTATATTAAAGATGATCTGTACTAATTTTAACTCGAGAGGGTGTATGGTATGACTGAGACAATTCGAGATGTAGCACAATTTAAAACTTTCATTAATCAACATCCATTAGTTGTAGTTCATGTGATGAGAGATCACTGTAGTGTTTGTCATGCCGTGTTACCTCAAGTGAAAGACTTATTACAAGAAACGTTTCCTCAAGTGAAATTAGCTATTATTAATCAAAATGAAGTAACAGATATTGCAGGAGAATTATCTATTTTTACCGTACCTGTAGATTTAATATTTATGAATGGTAAAGAAATGCATAGACAAGGTAGGTTTATTGATTTACAAAAATTTGAACGCCAGTTAACACCGATGTATGAACAAATATACGAAAGTTCAAAATAATAAATAGGTTTACAGACACTCGAATGAAATTAATGTTCGAGTGTTTTTTTATATACTAAATTCTCATTATACGATTTAACCCGAGTTGGTGGGACGTGTAATAATTAAGTGTTATGATAGAAAACGTGTGAAATTTTTATATAAAAATACGATAGTAACGATTTAAGCAGTGTTACAGAAGGAGGCTAAAATGGCAAAACATTCTCGTACTTATCATATTAAAAATACAGTTTTCTGTCTTGTAGGAACACTATTAATTGCGCTCGGTGTAAATAGTTTTGTGATACCTGGTAACCTTGGTGAGGGCGGCGCTATTGGTATGTCCCTTATATTAAAATATACCCTAGGTTTATCACCGGCGCTTACATCTTTCCTCATTAATGCTATTTTAATTATCATTGGTTGGAAATATTTGAGTAAAACGACGGCAATTTATACAGTGATTACGATTACAGCCAGCTCCATTTTTTTAGATTTAACTAAAAGTTTTAGTTTAGGAATTAATGAAAACTTTATTAATACAGTCTTTGCTGGTGTATTAATCGGTATAGGTTCAGGCCTAGTTATTGCATCACGAAGTACATTAGGTGGTACATCGGTCATTGCACGTATTATAAGTAAATATTCAGAAGTTAAAACATCCCAAGCGTTATTTATATTAGACGCATTGGTAGTACTATCATTTTTACTAGTGTTGCCTATCACTAATGTACTATATACAATCGTTATGCTATTTATTGTCGAAAAAACGATGGCATTTGTAGTAGAAGGATTTAATCCTAAAAAAGCAGTAACAGTTATTTCAGATCACAATAAAGATATTAGTTCTGAAATATACCAAGCTACTGGAAGAGGATCAACATTGTTAGATGGTAAAGGTGCTTATCAATTAGATAATACAGATATATTATATGCAGTAGTATCTCAAAGTCAGATTGCTACAGTAAAGAAAATTGTTAACCGTTATGATGACAATGCATTTCTTGTTATTCATGATGTAAGAGACGTTTTAGGTAACGGATTTATGAATATTAAATAAACTTAAAAAGACTTTTATAACGCGAAAAATTCGAAATTATTATATTATAGAAGTAAAGGATAAAGGAGGTGGATTTCAATGTTCAAGAAAGTTCTAGCTGTGATAAGTTCTACTTTAGTAGGTAGTATATTATTCGCTAAAGTCAAAGAACAGAGAAGTTATCGTAGTTTCGTTCAAGAAAAAATGATGCGATTAAATGGAATGAAAAGCACGTTCGATAGTGTTGAAGGCGCTAAAAAAGCACTTGAAAAGACCAAAGATGAAACTGCGGGTAAGTATGCAGGTACTAAATATGAATTTAACCATAACGTTAGTATCCAAGATTACTTTGGTTCATTAGTTTATGTTGTTAACAATCAAGGTGACCGACAACAAAGGACAGTATTATATATTCATGGTGGCGCTTGGTTTCAAGATCCTTTAGATTATCACTTTGAATTTATAGACTTACTTGCAGAAACGTTAGACGCTAAAATAGTAATGCCTATATATCCTAAAGTGCCACATAGAGATTATATAACGACAGAGGTACTCCTCCATAAAATTTATCAAAATTTACTTAATAAAGTAGATAATCCGGATCAACTTATTGTTATGGGTGATTCAGCAGGTGGTCAAATTGCCTTATCATTTGCACAATCATTAAATGATAGATCATTACCACAACCAGGACATATTGTATTATTATCACCTGTGTTAGATGCTACATTTAGTAATCCAGAAACGAAAAAATATGAACAAATAGACCCAATGTTAGGTATTGATGGAAGTAAATACTTAGCAGGTTTATGGGCAGGGGATACGCCTTTAGATGACTATAGAATTTCACCTATTAATGGTGATATAAACCATCTCGGTCACTTGACTATTGTCATAGGTACTAAAGAAACATTATATCCTGACGCGCTTAAATTATCCCAAATGCTTGATCAAAAAGGGATTGAACATGAATTTATACAAGGTGACAATTTGTTTCATATTTATCCTATATTTCCTCTTCCGGAAAGAGAAGACGTCTTGAATCAACTTAAACAAATTATTATAAAAAAATAACCCTACTCCTTATAAAATGAGTGGGTTTACATTGAGTATAACAGCGAATTCATTTATCAATATGTTTGATAATTTGAATTCGCTGTTTTGTTATCTATTTGTTTTGATTGATGCTGATTTGAGTCTTTAGAATCAACATTTTTATAATTTGTAGATGTATATGAATGTTCTTTTGATGAAGCATCTTCATTTTTTAAACTAGAGTCTACGGCTTCATCGCTATTACGTGTTTTATTATTTATTTTAGTGTGATCTGTATCTAATACAGAATTGCTCATGTCTTTTCCTTGTAAACTTCCAACTAGAATGAATGATAAGTAAAGTGTTGTCACTATTAAAATAGCTGCTAAATAAATTCCAATAGCAAATTTAACTGACTTTTCCATTCTTCTCCTCCTAAGGTCTGAGTAACTACACTCTTAATTTAACATTTGTTTTTTAATTTAATGTAAATTCCTAGTAAAAAATATATGTCTTTCTCAATACAAGGTATGTCAAGGCTAGTAACCAAATACAGTCTAAATGATTAACAATATGTCCTATTCTGCAAGTAAGCCTTTACATTTATTTACATTATTTTAATGGTTAATTAAAAGAGTTAAAACTGAATCAATAACCAAATGATAGTCTACTACTATAAGTTATAGATAAGTAATTTTTTATTTTAAGTTTTAAGTGAATATTTAATACATATTGACTTTTGATTAATTGTTTTTATAAGATTTATATTAATGGAAACGTTTTAATAATTGGATAGATTTTTTTCATACTTTATAGAGAAAAATAAATTTCCATTCCATTAACAATTCAATATACATAGAAAAGAGAGGGATTGTAGCGTGATTCTCATAACAATATGTGTTGTGTTGATTCTATGGCTAGGTATTAAAGAAAAAAGGCGCCATGCGAATCGACTTAAGAAAATCCCTATACGAATTAATATTAATGGTATTCGAGGTAAATCAACTATTACTCGAATGGCATATAGTGTATTGAGAGAAGATCACTATAGAGTCATAGGGAAAACAACAGGAACAGACGCACGAATGATGTATTGGTTTACTCAAAAAGAGTATCCAGTAATAAGAAAACCTCAAGGTGCCAATATAGGTGAACAAAGAGATATCATTCGTAAAGTTGTTAAACAAAAAGCCAATGCACTTGTAAATGAATGTATGGCTGTCAATCCTGACTATCAAATTACATTCCAGAAGGACTTAGTAAAAGCTAACGTGGGCGTTATCGTTAATGTAATGGAAGACCATATGGATGTATTAGGACCGACACTAAAAGATGTAGCACAAGCGTTTACCGCAACCATTCCTTATAAAGGGAAATTGGTTGTTATGAAAGATGAGTTTACAGACTTTTTTGCTAAAGAAGCTAAAAAACGTAAAACAGAATTAATTGTTGTTGATAAAGATAAAATACCTGAATCATACTTAAGAAAATTTGATTATTTAGTCTTTCCAGATAATGTGGCTATTGTATTAGGCGTTGCCCAAGCAGTAGGCGTTGATAGTGAAACAGCGTTAGAAGGAATGTTAAATGCGCCTGCAGATCCAGGTGCAGTTAGAATTAAATATTTCCATGCAAATAACACGAAAAATGTTTTTGTTAATGCATTTGCTGCTAATGAGCCAAAATCTACGAAAGCGATATTAAATAAAGTAGAATCATACAATTATCCTTATAGTAAGAAAATCGTCATATTAAATTGTCGTTCAGATAGAATTGATAGAACTAAATTGTTTGTTGAAGATTTCTTAGAAGATGTGGAATACGATACGCTTATCTGTACCGGAAAAAGTACACAAATGGTATCAGATTTGATGCATCGATTACCTGATAAGAAATATTTAAATTTTGAAGGACAAGATTTTACAGAAATAGAAAAAGCTATTATGAAAGAAGCGGACAATGCACTTGTCTTTTGTGTAGGTAACATACACGGACCAGGTGGAAGAATAGCGGAATTCATAGAAGGGATAGAATAAAATGATAGGTTCAGAATTATATTTCTCCTTATTTGTAGGTGTTGTTCTCAGTCTTATATTCGCTGAGAAATTTGGTATTAATCCAGCAGGACTGGTAGTACCTGGTTATTTAGCATTAATTTTTGATCAACCCATCATGCTTTTATCAGTATTAATTATCAGTTGTTTAACATTCTTTATTGTAAACAACGGTATTAGTAAATGGGTTATTTTATATGGTAGAAGAAAATTCGCTGCCATGATTTTAACAGGTATGGTATTAAAATTTATATTTGATTTGATATATCCATTAACCCCATTTGAAATGGTCGAAGTGTCTGGTATTGGGGTAGTTATTCCTGGTATCATCGCGAACACAATTCAAAAACAAGGTGTTGTAATAACATTATCATCTACTATGTTATTAACATGTATTACATATGTCATCTTGTTCTTATACAGTTTTATTAATTAATCAAGAACAAGGAGCGCGTAATTACAATGAAAAAGAAAAAACGATTAACACCAAGCGAATGGTTGCTCAAACAATCTAAACGTCATAAACGTAGAAACACTTTATACACAGCCATAGTTCTTCTTATCGCTTTAGTATTAATAGTCTTCGCTATTCGCGCAGTTAAAGTGGTACCTGTGAAAAGTGATGCAAAAGATCCAAACAGCGTTCGCATGACCTATTTGGGTAATATCACATTAAATAAACATATACGTCAAAATAATCTCAATGGTGTATTTTCAGGGTTACAAGAGCCACTGAAGAATAGTGACTTTTCAACGGCATCATTGTTAGTGAATGACTTTGCTAAGGATTCTAAGAAAGAGATTGAGAAAAATTTAGAAAACATCATGTTCTTGAAAAAGCAGAACATTAAAAGTGTAAATTTAATTAATCAGACTGCAGATAATGTTACTGCAAGAGACTTGATGGAAAAGGTAGAATCGCAAGCTGGGTATAATTTCCTAACGGGGAATGGATCTAACCCTATTAATAGTAAAACCGTGCAACAAGATGTTAAAGGTAAGAAAATAGCTAATGTATCATTTACAGATGTAGAATCAAATTATGCAGAACCACTTAAAAATACGACATCTATCAGTTTGGATCCAGATATTTTTTATCCATTAATTAAAAAATTAAAACAAAATAATGATTATGTAGTAGTTAATGTTGACTGGGGAATTCCAAACGAAAGAAACGTTACAGATCGTCAAAAAGAATATGCGCATGCTTTATCCAAAGCAGGAGCAGATGTGATTATTGGACATAATTCAGTTATTCAAAAAGTCGAAAAATACAAGAACACTCCTATTTTTTATAGCCTGGGAAATACAACATCAGATGATTTCTTATCGAAAAATCAAAAAGGTATGGTTGTACAAGATGATTGGAAAGATAAAAAACATAAGTTCCATCTCACACCAATTCAATCGAAAGACGGTAAAATTTCTGAAGATGATATGAACAAAATGGATCAAAGACGTTTTTACAATAATATTAAAGACCAATCAATTGATTTAAAAAAAGCTGACGATGGAGGTTATACATTTGAATATTAAAAAACATTGGCTGCCGATCACTGTAATCGTTATTGTAGTAATTATTTTCCTACTCGTCATATTCGCAAGAGCAAATGAAGGTTTAGATAGTTATGAACAGCAAGAATTGAAAAATGGAGAACAGCAATATCTTTCAAAAGGGGCAAGTTAGGAATGAACATATATAATAAAGCAACCTTGACTGTCATATTAATCTTGACCATCATTATTTCGTTTGTATTTTACTATTTTACGAAAGATGAAAAGATTGATAAAGATAAACTATACGAGAACAAAATAACAAATCATAAAAAGGCTGGAAATAAAAACTATGGTGTGGCATCTAACAATGCGATTGCCACTAAAATAGGTAATAAAGTTATTGAAGATGGTGGAAATGCAACAGACGCTGCATTCGCAGTATCATATGCATTAGCGGTTACTGAACCTCATTCATCTGGTCTAGGTGGTGGTGGCGCCACATTAACTTATGATGGTTCAGAAGGCCAAGTACCAAATTTATATGAATATAAAACATATTCTTCTTATAACTATAAACAAGGAGATAAAATTGGTACGCCTGGTTTCGTAAGAGGTATGCATGATATGCATGAAAAAGAAGGTAAGATGGATGAGAAGAAACTCTTTGGTTATATTATTCCACTTGCTGAAGATGGATTTGAAGTAGATTCAGAATTAGAACGTAGTTTGAAAATATATGGTTCTAAAATTGATCGTAATTCACCATTCTTTAAAGGTAAGAAAACGGTCCGTGAAGGCGATGTTGTTAAACAAGATAAACTAGCGGATACATTAAAGAAAATTCGTGATAAAGGTCCAGATTATTTCTATAAAGATGTAGGTAAAAGTATCTCTAAACAATTGGATAATCAATTAACAGAGAAAGATTTCAATACATTTAAAACTGAAAAGAAAGAACCAGTAAGTACAGAGTACTTAGGAAACAAAGTTTATTCAGCTTCAAATCCTCTAGGAGGAACATTGACACTACAAGGATTAAAAATAGATGAACAAGAAAATCAAGGTACTGCTGATCGTAATAGCTACATTAAAGGTATATTAGAATCTCGTGATGTTATGTATAGCAATCGTGACATTGTAAATGGTGCGGAACCTAGTAGCGAAGAACATTTATCAGATGATTATTTACTAGGTGAATTGAACAAAGTAAATGTAGGTACAACAGCTGAAGGTGGAAGTGATTTTAATCCAATTCAAACAGATAATACTAGTACAACACACTTTGTTGTTATTGATAAGCAAGGTAAAGTTGCGAGTACTACCAATACATTATCAAGTTACTTTGGTTCAGGTGACTTTATGAAGGAAGGTTTCTATATGAACAACTCATTAGGAGACTTCTCTAAATCTCAAGCAAGTCCTAACTATGGTGAAAAACATAAAGCACCACGTTCATTTATTTCGCCATCAATTATAGTAGGTACAGACTTCTATATGGGTATTGGTACTCCTGGTGGTAACAAAATTCCCACAATGTTAAATGAAGTCATTGTCGATTATTTAAGAGGTGACGGTACCTTACAAGAAGCGGTCGACAAACCAAGATTCTACAATGATGGTGGTACCATTTATTATGAAAATGCTACGAGTGACGAAGACTTAGAGATTTTCAAAAATCTTGGATATGGTGTGAAGGAAAAACGAAATGATCCAAACTTTGGTAGTGTACAAGGAGCAGTATACGACAAGAAAAGTAAGAAAGTAGACGTCGGTTCAGACGTTGGTAACAGATAAGATATATCTACAACAGGCTGTGAAATAAATACTAAAATAATAGCACTAAGATGATTTATTTTAATCATCTTAGTGCTTTCTTTATACCCAATACTTCGTATTGTATGGCTTCGCTTTCCGAGGGTACAGTTTCAGCCAGAAATACTACACAGATAAATCTGTGAGAATTTCTAAGGTCTTCAACTAGTACTGTTCCCTCAGGAGTCTTGCCATAAATACTACGTATTTATATGTAGTTTTACATTAAAAAACTTTGGGAAAATAAGGCACTTTCGTATAATTTAATAAACATCACTAAACTAAATAAACGAAGTGACTTATGTATAAAGATTATAACATGATTCAACATACGCTACCTATGGAAACTTCAGTCCATATTCCCACAAATGATATGTCGCGACATGTTAATGAAATCGTTGAAACAATTCAACTTAATGAATTCGATGAATTCAAACATTATCGTGATGCTACGTCATATCACCCTATTTTTCTTTTATACTTTATTAAACATTTTCACCATTACGTACTCGATCAATAATATTTTGGACTTGTTGGCGCTTTTCTTCATCATTTTTTACATAGTAGGCAAGTGGTCCTTCTTTGATTGTGACCCAAGGAACAAGTACATCGAAATCTAATTCTTTAATCATTTCAAGGCTCTGTATTGATTGTTCTCTGTCACTTGAACCTAGAATAACTGTACGCCATTGATCACCTTCAAAGCATAGGAAATCACCAGTGAATAAATAGCGATGTTTACCATTATCCCATAAATATAATGTTGTTCCAGTTGTATGGCCAGGGGCTGGAATCACTTCTAAATCATCATATAACATTTCGCGTTGATTTAGATAACCTTCGACAGGAATACTAGGTTTTAAAGCTGAAGCATCATTTTCATTTATAAAATAAGGTACATCAATGCTTTTGCTACCACCTAAAGATTCATGATCGTGATTCATTAACACTTTATCTGCACCGCCTAAAGCGTTAATATCCTTTTCTGATTCTTTCAAATGAGAAGAATGATAAATGATGACATTTTCAGAATCTCGTTGTAAAATTAATGATTTAAATTCAAATCTAGAGTCGAAAGGTAATTCAGTTGTTGGTGTTGCATAAAGTCCCTCATCAATATATTTTAAATGTTCAAATTGATTATGATTCATATACATTCATCCTTTGTGAGTAGATTTAATTTGATTTATTATATTTACCCTTTTTATTTGGAAAGATTCTTATTAATGAATAACATGTCTAATTAACATTAAATAGACAGTTTTTAGTGTGTATATTAAGATGAAACAATATGAAATATTAATTAGATAGAGTTGTATTGATTATCTAAGGCAACACCAGTAACTAGATTGTTTAATGTTATAAAATAAAGGTGTGAGATAAATGGATGAAATAGTTCTCGGAGTAGATTTAGGCACAAGTTCTGTTAAAGTGATAGCAGTAAATCGACAAGGTAATGTTCTTGATGTGACCAATTCATCGTTATCATTAATACAAGAACATAATGGTTACAGCGAACAAGATCCTGAAGAATGGTTTCAATCAACAAAAGATGCCATCTCTAGTTTACTAGCATCTTCTAAAATGAAAGATACCGTAGTCAAAGGTATGTCATTTTCAGGACAAATGCATGGTTTAGTCATGATTGACCAACAAAGTAACGTATTACGAAACGCAATATTGTGGAATGATACAAGAAATTCAGAGCAATGTAAGCAAATTATCAACAAATTAGGTAATAGAGTAAATGGTAACCCTGTTTTAGAAGGGTTCACATTACCGAAGATGTTATGGGTGCAACAACATGAGCCAGATATTTGGGAACAGGTTGATCGCTTTATGTTACCTAAGGATTATTTGCGTTATCGACTTACTGGTCAAATTCATATGGAATATAGTGACGCTGCTGGAACATTGTTATTAGATCCTAAGACTAATCAATGGAATAAAGATATTGGCGATAAGTTTGAAATTGGTGATATATATCCGCCACTTATTAATTCACATGAGAGTGTAGGCTATTTATTACCTTCAATTGCTAATGAGCTAGGTTTAAATGAAGACGTAGCTGTTTTTGCTGGTGGTGCAGACAATGCATGTGGTGCCTTAGGGGCAGGTATTATTCATGATAGAGAAACGTTGTGTAGTATTGGTACGTCAGGTGTGATATTAAATGTAGAACATCAAAGTGTAACAGAATATGGAAATAATCTTCATTTCTTTAATCATGCGATTCCTAACACTTATTATGCGATGGGCGTAACTTTAGCAGCAGGTCATAGTTTAAATTGGTTAAAAGATACGTTCTTTGAAAATGAAAGCTTCGACAACCTTATAAAACTAGCATCACAATCTAGGATAGGTGCCAATGGATTGCTATTTACCCCATATATAGCTGGAGAACGTACACCACATGGTGATGCACTAATTAGAGGAAGTTTTATTGGTATCAGTGATCAACATCAACATTCAGATTTTGTTAGAGCAACGATTGAAGGCATTACGTATTCACTGTATGAATCTATACAATTGATTCGACAAGACGGTAAAGACATAAATGCCGTAGTTTCTATCGGTGGCGGATCAAAAAGTGATTTTTGGTTACAATTACAAGCTGATGTTTTCAATGCATCGGTTAAAAAATTAAAACACGAAGAAGGACCAAGCATGGGAGCTGCTATACTTACAGCATATGGATTAGGTTGGTATAACTCTATTGAAGAATGTGTTGAGCAATTTATTCAAACAGATACAACGTTCGAACCTAATATAGACAGACATCATCAATATCAATATTATTTCAATATATATAAAGATATCTATAAACAAACTAAAGACATAACAGCAAAGTTAATTCGATAATATAAATTATGAAGTGGCGTGGTGCAAAATGAAATTTGTAACCACGCCGTTTTATTTAATTATGGTAATTATTAATGGAATGAGAAGGTATGAAACGTTTTGATTAAGTGTAAAACCTTACTATAATGTAAAATCCACTTTATAATTATTTATTACACAAATTTGTGATAAAAATCTCTAAAAAATTGTGAGCAATTTGTTACAAATTTAGTGTATAAGCGTTAGAATAGTTAAGTCGCCATTAAGGTTGTAAAAATGTTACACGAAATAGAGTGATTTTACAATTAGATTTATTTTCATGTAAAATACAAACCACTAATAGAATTACTATATAAACGTATTAAGTTTATATAATGTGCATTTTACAATTAATTCGTGAATGATTTCACATTTTAGTCTTAATTAAACCTTTTTAGTTGTTGAAATCGCTTTCTTAAGGGTGTACGATAACTATGGCTTAAAAATATAAAAGTGAGGTTTTGGGGAAATGAATATTATCTTAGGAGTGGGTACGTTAGTATTAGTACTTGTAATTATGACGCTATTCTTAAAATTCGCGCCATACGGTAAACAGGGGTTGCAAGCTTTATCAGGAGCTGCTTGTGCAACGTTTTTACCTCAAGCGTTTTTAAGTTATGCAATTGGTGGCGTATTCCACATTAAATTTTTGCAAGAAATTGGTGATTTAGCAGGAAGCTTAAGTGGTATAGCAGTAGGTATACTAACTTGTTTAAATTTAGGCGTATCTCCAGTGTTTGCAGTTATTGTTGGTTTAGTATTACATGATTTCAAATTATTACCAGCATTTATTGCAGCGTATATTATGGCTTTTGGAATTAAATTAATAGAGAAAAAAGTTCCAGAAGGACTAGATTTAATTGTTGTTATTTTATTGGCTCCAGCAATTACATTTGGTTTAGCAAGCGTTATTACACCAGGAGTAATGGCTACACTTAAACAAATTGGTAGTGCGGTAACTTCAGTTGGCGACAATAACCCATATGCACTAGCAATTATCTTAGGACTCGTAATACCAGTAACAGGTATGACACCATTAAGTTCAATGGTATTAACAAGCTTATTAGGACTAACAGGAGTACCGATGGCAATTGGTGCAATGACATGTATGGGAAGTTCATTTGTAAACTACGTATTATTCAGTAGATTACACATTGGTGGTAAATCTAAAGCATTTGCAGTTGGTATTGAACCATTAACTCAAATTGATTTAATCGCACAATATCCAGTACAGCTTTACGGTTCAAATGCAATAATAGGTATGGTTAACGCTTGTATCGTGACATTCATGGGCGTAGTCATCGGCGTTAAAGGTATGGCAACACCAATTGCTGGTGCGATCGTATTATTCGGTTTCAACCAACCAGTTAGAGCGATTATTACAATTGTAATTGTAGCTATTGTAAGTATAATACTAGCGTTTATCATGAGTATGATTATTAAAAAATTCAATTTAATGAATTTAAGTTTAAATGTACCGAGCAAAAAGAACAAACTTAAGGAGAGTGTTTAGTGATGGCTAAAAGCTATGATTATCAAAGTGCGTTTGACATTATTGGACCAGTTATGATGGGTCCATCAAGCTCTCACACAGCCGGAGCAGTAAAAATCGGAAACTCAGCAAGAGCAGTTTTAGGCGATGTACCTAAAAGTTTAGAAATTCGTTATTATGAATCATTTGCCAAAACACATCAAGGACATGGTACAGATGTTGCAGTTGTCGGTGGTGCAATGGGTTATAGTACATTTGATAATAGAATTAAAAAAGCATTAGACATCGCAGAAGAAGAAGGCATTGAAGTAGATATTATTGAAGATGAAGGAGAAAGTATTGGAGAACATCCAAACTGTGCTTTCATCAAAGCTAAAGATGCAAACGGACGCTATATAGAAGTTATCGGTATTTCAATTGGTGGCGGAACTATCAAGATAAAAGGTATCCATGTTAATGGTTTAGAAACGAAAATGAATCATGGTTTACCGATTTTAACTGTAGATGGACCGGCAGATAAAGCGCAAATCAATCATTTGATTAACGATTTAAACGATATGTCAATTGAATACAAAGATGAATTAACTCAAATTAATGATGATAAAAGCTTAGTAGTGTTACCATTAAATAAAGCAATCAAAGAATCAGCATTAGACTCATTAAGAGACAAATACAGTGATTTTACCGTTTCCTATATTAATTAAGGGGGATTCAAAATGTTTGATTCAATTAGAGAAACTATAGATTATGCAGTTGAAAAAGATATGTCCTTTGCAGAAATCATGATCCAAGAAGAAATGGATCTTAAAGGACTTTCACGTGATGAAGTACGTGAAAACATGAGACAAAACTTAGAAGTAATGAGAGATGCTGTAGTTAAAGGTACGACGGGCGAAGGTGTAGAAAGTGTTACAGGCTATACTGGACATGACGCAGCAAAACTACGTGATTATAACGAAAATAATCATGCGCTATCAGGCCATGAAATGATTGAAGCAGTTAAAGGTGCGGTAGCAACTAATGAAGTCAATGCAGCAATGGGTATCATTTGTGCAACTCCTACAGCTGGTTCGTCGGGTACAATCCCAGGCGTACTATTTAAATTAGAAAAAACGCATAATATTACTGAAGATCAAATGGTAGATTTCTTATTTACAGCAGCTTTATTCGGAAGAGTAGTTGCTAATAATGCTAGTGTTGCAGGTGCAACAGGTGGTTGCCAAGCAGAAGTAGGTTCTGCATCAGCAATGGCAGCTGCAGCAGCAGTAGCAATTTTTGGTGGTTCTCCAGAAGCATCAGGTCATGCAATGGCATTAGCTATCAGTAACTTGTTAGGTCTAGTTTGTGACCCAGTTGCTGGACTAGTAGAAATTCCTTGTGTTATGAGAAATGCAATTGGTTCAGGTAATGGGTTAATTTCAGCTGACCTTGCATTAGCAGGTGTTGAAAGTAGAATACCTGTTGACGAAGTGATTAGCGCTATGGATAAAATTGGTAGAAATTTACCAGCATCATTACGTGAAACTGGTTTAGGTGGTTTAGCAGGAACACCAACTGGTGAAGAAATTAAACGTAAAATCTTTGGTGAAGCTGAAGATATGGTAAAAAACAACTAATTCATCAATCATAATTTAGCACTTAAGTGCCGGATAACTCTGGTACTTAAGTGCTTTTTCATATGTTTTTATTAATATATGGAAATATAATCATTTATTTTTTCTGAAAATTAAAAAAACTTATTGCAATTGCACATCCCAATAAATAAAATAATTTTAAAGGGGCTGGTGCAATGCTACGTTTAACTTTAATTTTTATAGCATTCATCATTAACACAACGATAACGTATTTGTGGACATCAGAGGGAACTTGGGTAAATTTATTATTCAAATCATTATCGCTAAGTATGATCATTGTGTTCATGTTTTATTACATTCGTTTTGTTATTGAAAATAGGGAAAGCTAGTGAGGTTAAGTAATGGATATTCAATCTGACTTAATCTCATTTTATGTTATATAAATCAAGTTGATAAAAAGCAAGATCAAGCCATTGTTCAAATTTATAACCTACTTGCTTAATAGTGCCAGCATGATTGAAATTAAATTTCTCATGTAATTTTATGCTACCTATATTTGAAGCATCTATACCTGCAACAATTGTACGATAGCCACTTTGTTGTGCTTCCTCAATTAATTTTGATAATAATTGTGACGCAATACCACTATTTCTATAGTCAGGGTGAACATAAATTGAATGTTCAATACTATATAGGTATGCAGGCCAATCTCTGAAAGAACCATAAGTTGCAAATCCTTGAACGATATTATCTTCTTCAAAAACAAAAACAGGTTCATTTTTCTGTTTTTTATTTTCAAGCCATTGAATACGTTCTTCTATAGTTGTGGGTTCATACGTATATACTGCAGTAGTATTAATAATCGCATCATTATATATAGTTAATATAGCCTCTAAATCTGATTTTTGCGCTTCTCTAATCATCTTAATCACCTCTCAATCAATTAGAAACTATTTAAATAAAGATTGCAAGGTTTATATATTTTGAATTTTGTATCATTACATGAAATCAAAATTTTATTCAAAGATGATGTAGTGAACAATGTTTAATGATATACTAAAAACAAAATAAAAGTATAACTAAATTTGGTCTCAATGATATCGTTTTTAGTTAAAGGAGAAACATTTATGAAAAAATGGACAAATCGATTAATGACTATAGTCGGTGTCATTTTAATATTAGTAGCAATATATTTATTTGCTAAACCTCATATTGATAATTATTTCCATGAAAAAGATAATAGCGATAAAATCGAAAAATATGATAAAACAGAAAGTAAACAAAACAATCATTCTAAAAATAAAGCAGTGGAAATTCCTAAGGATAAATCTAAAATGGCTGGATATATTAAAATACCAGATGCTGAAATTGAAGAGCCAGTCTACCCTGGGCCAGCTACACCAGAACAATTAAATCGTGGTGTTAGCTTTGCGGAAGGTAACGAATCTCTAAGCGATCAAAATATTTCTATTGCAGGTCATACATTCACTGACAGACCACATTATCAATTTACTAATTTGAAAGCTGCTAAAAAGGGAAGTAAAGTTTACTTTAAAGTAGGTAATGAGACACGAAAATATAAAATGACAAGTATTAGAGATGTTGATCCATCTGATGTGAAAGTACTAGATGAACATAAAGGTGAAAAAAATCAATTAACATTGATTACTTGTGATAATTATAATAAAGAAACTGGAGTTTGGGAAAAACGTAAAATATTTGTCGCGAAAGAAATTAAATAGAAAAGATATTTAGATGATGAACAACTTCTTATGAATCAATGGTGAAGGTGTTCATCATTTTTATTTTTCAATAATGAAAGTAATTTCAAATTGTGAATATAGTTTCAGTCTGGATAGGTCATCTTCATTGTCTTTGAAATGTTGTCTATAATTAGTATAAAGATGAGATAGGGGGACTACATGTGATTAAAGCAATTGCCGTTGATATGGATGGGACATTTTTAGATTCAAAAAAACAATTCGATAAAGAACGTTTCGAACGAATTTTTAAAGCATTAAAAAGTAAAGGCATAGAATTTATAGCTGCTAGTGGAAATCAATATGCAAAGTTAAAGTCTATTTTTGGTGAGAGAGACATGTTTTTTATTGCAGAAAATGGCGCAGTGATATATAAAGGTAACGAATTATATCAATATCGAAGTTTTAATCATCAAGATTATCAAGACGTCATTGATTATTTAAATTTAGAAAGACAAATTAATCAATTAGTTGTATGTGGTTTAGAAAGTGCCTATATTTTAGAAGACACACCAGAAGATTTTAAAGAGGATACAAAATTTTATTACCATCAATTAAGCGAAATATCCCAATTACAAAATTTACCTGAAGATGAATATGTCAAAATAGCTTTAAACATTAATAGAGAAACACATCCACAATTAGATAAAGATTTACAAGAACGTTTCCCAGAAACTATCAAATTAGTATCAAGTGGTCATGATAGTATTGATATTATTATGCCAAATATGACAAAGGGACAAGCTTTACATAGATTGCTTGAATTATGGGGATTAGAACCTTCTGAATTGATGGCTTTTGGTGATGCAAATAATGATAAGGACATGCTAGAACTAGCGCAATATAGTTATGTCATGAAAAATAGTCAAGACGCCTCATTGTTTGATATAGCGTATGACGTTGCACCAAGTAATGATGAGCAAGGCGTGTTAACAACAATTGAAACAATGGTACTTGATAATCATAAATAATAAAAATGCGACGAAGTGACTCTAAATGAATCACTTCGTCGTAGTTTATTTATATACTTAATTTAAACGTGTATCACAAGTACCTGTATTGATAACTGATAATGAAGCATTTAATCCACCTTCTACAAGATTTTGAACGGCTTCATCAGAGAAGAAAGCGATGTGAGGTGTTAATAAAATATTTTCATTTTCAATGAGTTCTAATAACGTTTCATCTTCAACTTTTTTATTAGTCCAATCAAATGTGAAGTAAGGTGATTCAAATTCATAAGTATCAACAGCTGCTCCATATAAAGGACCATTATTAACAGCGTCAATTAAAGCTTTTGTATCTAATACGGCACCACGAGCAGCATTAACTAGCACGGCACCTTCTTTTACTTTGGCAAACATATCTTTATCAAATAAGTGATAGCTATCTTTATTTGCTGGTACATGTAAAGAAATAATATCAGCATCTTTAATAGCTTCTTCTACTGAATCTTTGTACTCTAAGAAATCGAGTGACTCATTTGGATAAGCATCATAACCAATGATTTTTGCACCGAAACCAGCATAGATTTTCGCAGTTGCTGCACCAATACGTCCAGTACCGATAATAGCTACAGTCATGTTTTTAACAGGACGTGACATAATAGGTGCTGCCCAAGTGAAATCGTGATTTTGTACACGTTTTTCAATAGCAGGGAATTTACGTACTAATTGTAATGCTATTGATACAGAGTATTCAGCAATAGTTTCAGGTGAATAACTAGGTACATTTGAAATAATGATACCGTGCTTTTTAGCTAATTCTAAATCGTACATATCGAATCCAGCAGTTCGCTGTGCAATTTGTTTAATGCCATAAGATTCTAATTTAGGATAAACTTCGTCTTCAAGTTTACCGAATTGCATTGTCGTAACACCATCATAATCTTTAAGTTGATCAACAGTGTCTTTGCTAAGTAATTCAGGTGAAGTAGTGACTTCTATATTATTCTTTTTACCCCAGTTTAACGCCATTTCTTTCTCATATTCTCTAGTACCGAAAAACATTATTCTTGTCATAATGAAATTACCCCATTTCAAAAATTATAAAAAGTAGTTTAACAAATAGTATGATATAAAAAATAAGTAAAACTATAACCTACATCCACATTATATTGTGAATCTTTTCACAAATCAAGTTAAAAATTAGTTTTTTTGAAATCTGAATAGAAATAGTTTTATATGTTTAATTACAAATGTATGTTAACAAGCATTAAAATATTAATTAGTTCAATTATTTTAGAGAGGGCATCTTTTAAGATATAATATCCATAATAATAATAATATGGAGGTACCTTTATGAGTAATATGAATCAAACAATTATAGATGCGTTTAATTTTAGACATGCAACAAAACAATTTGATCCTGAAAAAATCATTCCAAAAGAAGATTTTGAAACAATTTTGGAAGCGGGAAGATTGTCACCAAGTTCATTAGGTTTAGAACCATGGAAGTTTGTAGTTGTGCAAAATAAAGTATTGAGAGACAAATTGAAACCTTACAGTTGGGGCGCTCAAAAACAACTTGATTCAGCAAGCCATTTTGTAATCGTACTTGCGCGTAAAAATGTAACGTCTCAATCTCAATTCGTTCAAGATTTAGTAAAAGGTGTTAAAGGTTATAAGGAAAGTACACTACCAGCAGTTTATGAAAAATTTGATAATTTCCAAACTAATTTCCATATTAATGATAGCGAAAGAACATTGTTTGATTGGGCAAGTAAACAAACATACATTGCTTTAGCAAATATGATGACAAGTGCAGCGCTTTTAGGTATTGATTCTTGTCCAATGGAAGGCTTTGATTTAGATGAAGTGACAGCCCTTTTAAAAGATGAAGGTATTTTAGATACAGATCATTTTGGTATTTCTGTAATGGCAGCATTTGGTTATCGTGCTGATGAGCCGCCACACGGTAAAGTTCGTCAAAATTATAACGATGTCATTGAGTGGTTTGAGTAAATAAATATTTTTAAGTGAAGAAAGAGCGGTGAGAAATAATTCGATTTAATTATTATTTCAATCATCGCTCTTATTTTGGGTTGATGAATAGAATCATATGTTGCAGGGTAAACTTAAAGTGTACATCCTTGTGAGCACATTATTTTTTAATCATAGCGTATGGATGTAGAATGATAACTAAGGAAGAGTAAACGTTTACATTTTCGATATAACTTTATATATTGTTTAATACATTTCCTACAGTATTTCAAAAATTATAAAAGGACGGGATACGATGGCAAATATTAATGTAAGAGATTATATAGATGAAAGCTATGGCTTATTTATAAATAACGAGTTTCATAAAAGTGAAAGTGGAGAAACATTAACAGTTTCTAATCCAGCAAATGGAGAAGAATTAGCTCAAGTAGCTAAAGCAGGTAAAGGTGACGTTGATAAAGCAGTAGCAGCGGCGACTGAAGCTTTTGATGCTTGGAGTAAAATCTCTAAAGAAGAACGTGCTGACTATTTATTAGAAATTAGTCGTAAAATTCATGACAATGCTGAACGATTAGCAACTATCGAATCATTACAAAATGGTAAACCGTATCGTGAAACATCTACTATAGATGTACCAATGGCGGCTAACCAATTTAAATATTTCGCAAGTGTTTTAACTACTGATGAAGGTTCAGTTAATGAAATTGATCATAATACTATGAGTTTAGTAGTAAATGAACCAGTTGGTGTTGTAGGTGCAGTTGTGGCATGGAACTTCCCAATTTTACTTGCATCATGGAAACTAGGACCAGCACTTGCTGCAGGTAATACTGTTGTTATTCAACCTTCATCATCTACACCTTTAACATTAATTGAATTAGCTAAAATATTCCAAGAAGTATTACCTAAAGGTGTTGTTAACGTATTAACTGGTAAAGGTTCTGAATCTGGTGATGCTATATTCAATCATGAAGGTGTTGATAAATTATCATTCACTGGTTCTACAGACGTTGGTTATGGCGTAGCTAAAGCAGGTGCTGAACGTATTGTACCAACTACATTAGAACTTGGTGGTAAAAGTGCTAATATCATCTTTGATGACGCTAATATTGATCAAGTTATTGAAGGTGTTCAATTAGGTATTCTATTCAACCAAGGTGAGGTATGTAGTGCTGGATCTAGATTACTTGTCCAATCATCAGTTTATGATAAATTATTACCAAAATTAAAAGAAGCATTTGAAAATATTAAAGTAGGTGACCCATTTGCAGATGATGTTAAAATGGGAAGTCAAACTGGTGAAGAACAACTAGAAAAAATCCAAAACTATGTCAAACTAGCTGAAGAAGATTCAAGTGCTAACATTGTAACAGGTGGTCATCGCCTTACTGATAATGGACGAGATAAAGGTTTCTTCTTTGAACCAACAATTATAGAACTAAAAGATAATAGTCATCGATTAGCACAAGAAGAAATTTTTGGTCCTGTACTAGTAGTAGAAAAATTTGACGATGAACAAGAAGCAATTGATATTGCTAATGATTCAGAATATGGACTAGCTGGTGGTATCTTTACAACTAATTTAAACCGTGCATTAAATGTAGCTAAAGCAATGCGTACAGGTCGTATCTGGATCAATACGTATAACCAAATTCCAGCTGGCGCACCATTCGGCGGATATAAAAAATCAGGTATCGGTCGTGAAGTTTACAAAGACGCAATTAAAAACTATCAACAAGTAAAAAATATTTATATCGATACTTCAAATGAAACTAATGGATTATATTAATATATATTAATACTTTCTGAGGTTTGTGAATATATAATAAGAGCCAGTCCAAGACTTAAACAATGTCTTGGACTGGCTTTATGTTTATATTGAAGTTATTGTTGTGGTACTTTTGATTCATCTGAATGTAATTGTACAGTAAGTCCTTCAGGTGAAGTTAAAATTTCGCTTGATTGATTAGGTTTATAAATATCAAATCCAGATAATCCATAGCTATTATCATTATCTTCACGTTTTTTACTTGATTGCCAAGTGTTAGCAGCTAAATGATGATGATATTTATTAGTAGACATAAATAGTGCTTGTGGGAATTTAGAAATATGTTCAAAACCAATTTGATCTATATAGAATGATTTAGCATCTTCTAAACTATTAGTTTTTAAATGTAAATGTCCGATTTTAGCACCATCTGGCATACCATCCCAGCCATCTTCAGTTCTTTCTAATAATAATGTAGGTCCATCAACTTCTAAAGTATCCATTTTGACGAATCCGTCATTCCAAATCCAACCATCTTTTGGACGGTCACTATAAATTTCAATGCCATTTCCTTCTGGATCAGCGAAATAAAGTGCTTGGCTTACAAGATGATCTCCAGCACCAATTCTCATACCTTTATTAGCTACGTAATATAAGAAGTTAGCTAAGTCAGTATCAGTAGGAAGTAAGTAAGCAATATGGAATAGTCCGGCTTCTGATGCACTAGGTTGTCTGCCATCTTTAAGTACATTTAAAGTTAAAGTGTGTCCACTTTTACCAATTGCCAGAATAGCTTGTTCGTCGCTTTGTGATAATACATTAAATCCTAAAATGTTTGTATAGTAATCAATCATTGTGTTTAAATCTTTGACGTTTAAATTAATATTTGTAATTTGTGTTGCAGTTTTATCATGAAATGTCATAGTTAATTCCCCGCTTTTCTCTCTTTTGAATATATTTATTATAACCGATATAAAAAGTATATTCAAGATAAAAGTTTAAAAAAGAGGGATAAATTGAAATAAACATTTATCCCTCTTATTACTTCTACTTTATCAATTTAACCTAAATATACGTCTTGTACGCTATCATCTTTTTCAAGAACATCTTTTGCGAATGGACAAGAAGCAATAATTTTTAAATTGTTTTTACGAGCATAGTCTACAACTTGATATACTAATTTTTTTCCAAGTCCTTGTCCACCAAGTTCATCAGAAACACCAGTATGATCAATATCAATTTCATTATTATCTGCAGTTTTAAATGTGATTACTGCTTTAGGATCGTTTTCATCTTCGCCAACATAAAATTTATTTGTACCTTGTTTAATTTCTTCAGCCATAATTCATCGCTCCTTTATTGTGTATATAGTATATTTATCACTAAATAAAAGTTTAAAACATTTGCTATATAAGAATAGAGATTAAATTGAAGTGCTAGATAAAATTACAGCAGAGCATTTAAACAATTTAACTATATCTAATATAAGAAACGGTAGTATTATAGTATTCCTCGAAACCATGAATACCATCTGCGCCACCTAGACCAGATTCTCTCCAACCAGCATGGTAGCCGTTAACAACTTCTTCAGCTTCACAATTGGCATATACTTCACCAAATTTTAAACGTTCAGTTGCCGTCATGACTTCTGATAAATCATTTGAGAATATATAAGAAGAAAGGCCAGCGTTTGTATCATTAGCGTCTTCAATAACTTGATTAAAGTCATTATATGTTGTGATTGCTAATACAGGTCCGAATATTTCTTCTTTAAATGCACTATCTGTTTGTTTAACATTATCTAAAACAGTAGGAGCATAGAAATAACCAGGGTGGTCTAATTTGTGACCCCCTAATACAAGTTTAGCTCCATTATTAACAGCATCTTGTACTTTTTCGTCAATGCTATTTAATTGAGTTTCATTAATAATAGCACCGAAATCTGTTTTTTCATCAAGTGGATCTCCTACAGTTAAAGATTCCATTTTAGATTTTACTTTTTCTACAAATTCATCATGAACGTCTTCATGTACAAATATTCTCTCAGGACATGTACATACTTGGCCTGCATTTTTAATACGAGCAGTTACAATATAATCCACAGCTTTATCAATATTTGCATTTGGCGTTACGAGGACAGGGGCGTTTCCACCTAATTCTAAGTTTACCTTTTTAACTGTGTTTGCTGCATTTTCAAATACGGCTTTACCGGCACGCATGCTACCAGTTAAAGATATTAATTTGATATCTTTATGTTGTGCTAATTGTGTACCAACAGTTTCACCAGTACCTGGGACGATTTGGATTAAACCTGCAGGAATCGTTGAAGCTTTAAAAATTTCAGCTAAACGTAGGGTAAGTAATGTTGTTTCTTCACTAGGTTTAATGACAACAGAACAACCTGTTACAATAGCAGGAATGACTTTACGTAATAATACTAAAATAGGAGCATTCCAAGGTACAATACCAGCTGTTACGCCGATAGGTTTTTTAGTGAGTTGAATAGTTTCATTTTCTACACTGTTTTGTAAAACTTCGCCTTTATTACTCATGCTTAAACTAGTCATATAATCAATAAATTGAACAGATTTATCAATTTCGCCTTGAGCTTCGGCTAATGTTTTACCTTGTTCTTTGACGTAAAGTTGTGCAAGTTCTTCTTTATTTTGTTCAAGTAATGGGATTAATAATTTAACATGTTCGGCACGAGTTGGTTGCGGAACTTTTTCCCACTCTAATTGTGCATGTTTAGATTTCTCGATGGCTTCATTAACTTCCTCAGTAGTCGCAAATGTAATCGTATCTATCTTTTCACCAGTTGCTGGATTAATTACATCCATTGTTTCGTTTGAATTACTTTCTATAAATTCATTGTTTATAAATAATTGATTAGTCATATAACATACCTCCACTTGAAATATTCCCTAAAAGTCAGTGATTAAATATTAAAATTAAATTTAGACATAAAAAAAGTTAGAGCAACAATGCTCTAACTTTTTGTGAACCCTTTATAGAATATAGGTATGAGGAGTATAAATCCAAATAACCCCATAATAGGGAATACTTTTCCAATAAGTGATATAAATCCAACGAAAGTGCATATAAACGTAATGAATGCCATTGTGATAATCAATATATAATAACGTTTCGAGAAGGGTTTACTAAATCTAGCAGCAAAAGCATACATAAGTCCTACTACTGTATTATAAATTACTAAAATCATAATGACTGACATAATTAGTCCAATGGATGGTGAAATATTTTTAGCTAATAATAGGGAAGGTAACGCAACATCTTTAATTTGATTAAATTGAGTTACAAGACCTAAATTAATCATTAATATTAAAAATGTGATGATGACACCGCCTATTAGTCCGCCATACGTTGCTGACTGACGATATTTTAATTTGCCACCCATAACTGAGAAGAAACTGAACGCAGCCGCAATTTGTAAACTAGCATAATTGATACCATCAAACCACCATCCAGGTGAAATAGATTTATGATGATTTGAGTATTGGTTAGCTGCATTAAAGTTAAGATGACCTGATGCAAAATAATAAATAGCTATCATTGTTACAACTGCTACTAGAAACGGTGTCACTCCTCCTAGTACTGCAATGAGACGATCAAATTTTAAAAATAATGTTGATAATATAAGAATGACTAGTAATAATGAACTCAGCCAGTATGGAACGTTGAAGCTCTCATGAATAGTAGAGGCTCCGCCAGCTGTCATTATAATAGCTAATGAAAATAAAAAAACAGTTAATATTAAATCAAAGACTTTAGCAATCATTGGATGTAAATAATAATGTACTGATTCTGAATGGTTACCTGATTTTAGTCGATAACCTGTCTTTAAAACAAAGATTCCGCCTAGAGTAATAATAGTTCCTGTTACAATGATGCCAGCTAAACTATAAACACCATGGCTAGTGAAAAATTGGAATATTTCTTGACCAGTCGCAAATCCTGCACCTACGACAACGCCTACAAATGCGAAAGCCACTATAATGGACTCTTTAGCTATATTCATTTATGTTCTTATCCCTTCATGTCAAAATTAATGAGATTTCAATTTTAATTATAATTATCTTAAAAATTCATATCTTTCTATTTTAGACGAAATAATACTAAAAATAAATACCTGAGTACATGATATATGGACTATTGTGTAAATAAGACGTACGGTTTCTAAGAATTAAAAATAGTAATGCAATACAAAATGATTAGTGTAGAATAGTAATGACAAAAATTTTTAATAAATATTAATGCATTAATGATGATACTTTGATAGTATTAGCAAATATTGATTGGAAAAAGTGTAAAAGTTGAAGAAGGTGTTGTTATGATATTTGATTTACCTTTAATGCTAATGATTGTTGTATTTTTAGCGTTAGGTATATTCAGCCAATGGTTAGCAAATAAAATAAAATGGCCATCCATAGTAGTAATGGCTATTGTAGGTCTGTTAATTGGACCAATATTAGGCATAGCAAATCCTAAAGAAGCAATGGGATCGGAAGTGTTTAGTCCTATTGTTTCATTAGCAGTAGCCGTTATATTATTTGAAGGTAGTAGTAATTTAGATTTCAGAGAGTTAAAAGGGATATCGAAAGCGGTCATCAGAATTATTACTGTAGGTGCAACGATTGCATGGATTTTAGGTGCAATTGCATTACATTACGTGTTAGATTTTCCAATTTCAGTATCATTAGTTATGGGTGGATTATTCTTAATCACTGGTCCCACAGTAATTCAACCATTGTTAAAACAAGCAAAGGTAAAGAAGAATGTCGATTCAATATTACGTTGGGAAAGTATCATATTAGATCCGATTGGACCGATGCTAGCACTATCAGCATTCTATGTATACCAAATTATTGATGACGGTATAAGTTTTTTAGTGATCTTACTATTTATCTTAAAAATTTTAAGCGTTGTTTTAATAGGTTTTGGTGCATCATTCTTATTTAACTGGTTAATTAAACGTGACATGATACCACAAAGTTTAATGCCGCCAATACAACTGGTATTTATACTTTTAATATTTAGTATCTGTGACGAAATTTTAGCAGAATCTGGATTATTATCTGTAACCATATTTGGACTTATAATGGCACGAAATAAACGTCATGACTTAATGTTTAAGGAATCTGATCATTTTATCGAAAATGCATCAACAATAATGGTTTCAACAGTATTTATTTTAATTACTTCATCACTTACTAAAGATGTATTACTAAATGTACTATCATGGCAATTACTTGTATTTAGTGTTGTAATGATTTTACTTGTAAGACCTTTATCGGTTATCATTTCTACATTTAGAACAGAAATAACTAAAAGAGAACGTGTTAGTGTAGCCTTAATGGCGCCTAGAGGTATTGTTGTACTTACCGTTGCACAATTCTTTTCAAGTTTGTTTATGGATGACGGTGTCAAAATGGCTCAATACATAACACCAGTTACATTTGGACTTGTATTTATTACAGTTGTCATCTATGGATTTAGCTTTACGCCATTAAGTAAGATGTTAGGTGTAGCAAGTAATGAGCCACCGGGTGTTATTATTGTTGGAGAGAGTGAATTCTCGTTTCATTTAGGAAGTATGCTTAAAGATCATGGTATACCAATTATGATGTTCAATTTATTTGAAAACACTTCTGATAAAGCACATCAACAGGGTTTTGAAGTATTTAAAGGGAATTTATTATCTAGTAACGACCGTATATATTCAGATTTACTAAGATATAATAAGTGTATATTGATGACGAAATCATTTATTTTTAATAGTTTAGCATTTAATGAACTAGTCCCTGAATTTGGTTTGAATAATGTCCATATGATGCCAGTATCATTTAATGATGAACAAGCACGTAACAATTTAAATGGTCCTATTCGAAATCATATTTTATTTGATGAAAATCATACCCCAAGATGGTTTGATAACTATATAACACAACATAATATTATAGAAGTGCCTGCCGAAAGATATCATGAGGTTACTGATAAAGATATGTTGATTTATTACATTAATGAAAATAAAAATGTCACTTTTAAAAGGAATAATCATTCACTACCTAAAGAAAAACATGGGACATATGGTATATTAAAAAATGTTTATAACGTATAAAATATTGCTTTTATAAAAAAATAATGTTAATATAACATCAGAAATATCTCGCATATAACACCAATCCCCTCACTACTGGTGATAGTGAGGGGATTCTTATAGGTGTGGTTACTTACGTCTATTGTTTTTATCATTGCGGCAGCGTAACCAATTAGTATACCAAGCAATGATGCAACCGCTTGTTATGGTTGCCAGAATATTTATCAGAATATCCCGCATCATAACACCTCCTTTACACGTCATTAGGACGTCTAAAGTATAGACGATAGTATTATTATAGCAAGGGATAATTAATTTAAAAGAAAAAAATATTATAAAATATAAAAACAGGGCGATAATTGGAATTCTACTCAATTATCGCTCTGTTTTTCTACTATTTTAAGTATCTATCATGCATTAAAATTTTAAGAATATCTATTTGAGATTGTAATTCATGTCCTACGTTAGTGTCTTTAATTTTTTTACGTGTTAGTTCTTCATCAACAACACGTTTAACTGATAACTCATCCGCACCATCTGATAATACTTTTTCCTTAGTATTAAATTCTTGGTGAGCAACCAATTGCATACCAAATGAATTATAAAGTAACGTATAACCAGCTATTCCTGTAGTAGATTGATATGCTTTTGAGAAACCGCCATCAATAACTAACATTTTACCATCGGCTTTAATTGGATCTTCACCATCAATTTCTTTTACTGGTGTATGCCCGTTAATGATACGGCCTTCATCAGGATTTAAATCAAAGTCTTTTAACATCTTACGAATCATATCAACATCTTCTCGTAAGTAATAATAAGGATTCTTTTCTTCTTTATGTGAGGCTTTATCTTCAATAAAATAACGTTCAAATGTTGTCATGGCACGTTTACCAAATAATGAAGAGTATTTACCAGTCCATAAATACCAAACTAAATCAGTAGAAAGATCATCTGTGATTTCTTTGTCGTCAAATGCTTTTCTTACATGATATTCAAAAACATCTAATAGTTCACGTCCACTATGTGATTCACCATCGATTTCAAATGATTCCATTTCGCCATTTTCATCTACTGGAATGCATCCATGAATAAGTAAATTTCCGTTATAAGGCAGATATAATTTTCCTTCTCTCATTAAGAAGGACATGTGGCGACGAAGTTTTTCAGATTGTTGGAAAGAAAGGAGTAACTTCTCGATAACATCTTCCTCTTCTTTCAATAATGTTTCAGGATTTTCTGGATCAACAGTTTGGAAACATGTATCTTTTAATGGATATGTTTTACCGTAAACAGTAATTTCATTGTTGTCGTAATCAATTTTTTCTAAAACTAAGCGTTCTTCCATTTCAAATGATGGGCGACGTTTGATAATTGGCATTTCAAGCTTAAACTGTATCATTGAAATTGCTTGATGAATCTTCGTAATCTGATGTTCTTCACGTTGAGTAAGACTTACTTCCTTGTCAGGACGTTTTTTGGGTTTGAACGCTGGATTATCTCCACTATAATATTTTTCAGCTAAAGTTAGTAATGGTCTTAAGTTAATGCCATATGCGTCTTCAATAATATCTAAATTATCATAACGTGCACAGATTCTAAGTAAATTTGCTAGACACACTTTGGACCCTGCATAAGCACCAATCCATAATACGTCATGATTTCCCCATTGAATATCTACAGAATGATAATTAATAAGCGTATCCATAATTTTATCTGGTTTAGGTCCACGGTCATAAATGTCTCCAACTACATGTAAATGGTCAACGACTAATCGTTGTACAGTATATGAAAGACCGATAATTAAATCATCAGATTGTTCTAATTCAATAACTTGGTTAATCAATGTTTCGTAATATGTTTTTTTGTTTTGATATTCATTATTTTTATAAAGCAACTCTTCAATAATGTATACAAATTGTTTTGGTAACGCTTTGCGTAATTTAGAACGCGTGTATTTTGAAGAACAATATTTTGTTAATTCTATTAAACGTTCGATAGTTGTAATATACCAAACATTGAGCTGACCTTTCGCATTGAATTGATTTTTAACTAACTTTAATTTGTCTTCAGGATAATATACAAGTGCTGCTAAATCATTAATTTCTTTTTCGTTAAGCGTATTTCCGAATATATCATTAATTTTCGCTCTGACATTACCTGAGCCATTTCTTAAAACATGTTGGAAAGATTCGTATTCGCCATGTAAATCACTTACGAAATGTTCAGTGCCTTTTGGAAGTTCTAATATTGATTCTAAATTGATAATTTCTGTAGCTAATTTTTCAGCACTATCAAAACGTTGTGATAGTAAGTCTAAATATTTTTGTTTCAATTCACTTTCAGTAATATGTGTCATGATTTGTCACTCCTGTTTATAAGTTCCAATATAGTCAGTCTTTGTAATAATTAATGCGCTTACATTTGATTATCAAGAAAAAGTGATTAATTTTCAATAGCAAAGCTTTATTTGAAAATATATTTTCATATTCAGAGTGATTCAAGTTTGAAAATGACAATTTTTAGAAGGAGCTAATTGATTATGGTATTGAACAAATAGGGGATCATACTAAAAAACGCCAACAAAGTAGTCACTATGTTAGCGTTAAGTAATAATATATTATTTTACACGTTTACGTTTCACAAAATATCTAATAACAAAGTAAATAATGGCAATGATGATAATGACATACATAATTCTAGAATATGTATGAATACCATTCATTAATGCGCCAAAACTATCGCTAAGCAAACGACCTAGTATAATAAGCGCAAAGTTCCATATAGTTGTACCCAATAATGATAAAGATGTGAAAACAATAATATTCATACGATTAATTCCTGCAGGGATGGTAATTAATACACGTAATACTGGTATGAATCGACATAGAAATACTGCCCATGCGCCATATCTTTTAAACCAATCATTGGCACGTTTTAAATCACTACTTTTCAATTTCATCCATTTACCATGTCGATCGACAAAACGGTAAAGTTTTTCTTCTGAAATAAGACGACAAATATAGTATAAAATTAATAATCCAATAAATGATGCAATCGTTGCAATAATTAACAATGTCCAAACTGATAAATGAGATTTAACTGATAATAATCCTGCAAAAGTTAAAATGATTTCTGAAGGGACAACAGGTAAGACATTTTCTAATAAAATTAAAATAAAAATAGCTGTATAGCCCCATTGGCTAATAAAATTCGTTATAATTTGTTCCATTTATATAAATAGACTCCTTTATTCATCTAAACAATCTACTTAATTAAAAGTACGGTAACGTCATTATAATAAAAAATAGTCATAAATGCTTGTGAAAGGGGAGTCAATTTAAAATTTTATTAGTATTTTTAGTTTTTTAAAACACTAAAATTGTTTATTTATTGTAGTTATAGTTTTAACTCTAAATTGAGTATTACACTTGTGACAGTATATTGAATGTATTGTTGATATTTATTGAATAAAAAGTGAATATTTTATTAAATTTATATTGTAACCGTTTCCGTTTCGTGCTATTATTATTAAAAATTGTAGCGCTACAAGAAATTTTTAAGTTGTTTCTTAGTAGTTTAATCATAGTCATCTTGAAGGATTTCTGAAACTGAACGACAACACTTAGAGACAACATATTTAATAAGGGAAGTAGGAAAAGAAATGAATAAGAAAAGAAGTAACGTTCGTTGGGGCTTCGCAATTGCATTCTTCTTGATCGGAGTTATTGCATACATGGACAGGTCTAATATTTCTTATATTGCTGTTCCAATGATGGAAGATTTGCATTTGTCAAAAGCTCAATTTGGTTTATTGGCTTCATTTTTCTCGCTAGGTTATGCATTAATGCAAGTACCTTCTGGGATGTTAGCTGAAAAATTTGGACCACGTAAAATGATTACAATTGCATTGGTATGGTGGAGTGCTTTTACTATATTTACAGGTATGATTAAGCATCATGGTTTATTATATTTTGTTAGATTTTTATTTGGTGTAGGTGAAGCGCCAATGTATCCTTCTAATGCAGTATTCAATTCATTTTGGTTCGCAAAAAATGAAAAGGGACGAGCTTCAAGTGCTTTATTAGCAGGTTCGTACTTTGGTCCTGTATTAGCGCCAATTGTGACTATAGCTATCGTAAATGCATTTAACTGGGAAGCGGTATTTTATATTTTTGGTGCAATAGGAATTGTAATGGCAATACTTTGGGCAATTATTGCAAAAGATTTACCTGAACAACATAAAATGGTCAACGAGGCTGAAAAACAATTTATTATGCAACATAGAGATATTGTAGACACAGACAAATCGTTACCACCTTGGAAACGATTCTTAACTCACTTTAGTTTCTATGCAATTGCAATTCAATACTTTGTTGTTCAATTCGTTATCACTCTGTTTTTAATTTGGTTACCTACATATTTAACAGAAGTATATCATGTTGATTTTAAAGATATGTCAATTAGTTCTCTTCCATGGTTATTAATGTTCTTCTTAATACTTAGCGGGGGAGCAATTTCAGATAGAATTTTAAACACTGGCAAATCACGCTTTGTCGCTCGTGGTGTTATTGCTATTATAGGATTTATTGTATTTTCAGCGTCAATGTTCCTTGCAGTACATACAGATAGCCTTTATGTTACTATTTTCTGGTTATCATTAGGACTTGGTGGAGTTGGTATGTCTATGGGTATGAGCTGGGCGGCAGCTACTGACTTAGGCCGTAACTTCTCAGGTACAGTATCAGGATGGATGAACTTATGGGGTAATATTGGGGCATTAACAAGCCCATTGTTAGCAGGAATATTTGTTGAAAGTCTAGGATGGACTTTAACATTTGAATTGTTAGCAATTCCTGCAGTAGTAGCAATTATAATGTGGTTCTTTGTTAAACCTGATAAACCATTAGTTATTGATGAACATAAAACAATAGAATAGTAGATATTAAAAAGAGCAATAAGTGAGATTGTATAAATATAGTAATGTACTATATCAAATCTCATTTATTGCTTTTTATATTTTGTTAAGTACATAATATCTTAATAAAAAAGGTGTGTTTTAAATGATGATCATTAATGCAAAAATTAAAATATTAGAAGAAAAACGAGACGAATATTTAAAATTGATGGAAAGTTTAGTTGAAGAAACAAGAAAAGAAGATGGAGTCTTATACTATAGCCATTTTGAAGATGTACAAGAACGTAATACATTTGTGGTAGTTGAAAATTATATTGATGAAGCAGCAATCAACTCACATATGGAGTCTCCACATTTCCAAAACTTTAATAATAAAGTTAAAGAGTATGTTGCAGAAGAACCAGTTATAGAAATTGCCCAACAAATTAAATAAATTTGGTAGATAAAATATAATGGGAAATAGTAATCAAATATTAATGAAAGTGATATAATAGTATGTATCATTGATGGATTGTGAACAATACATCTAATAAGTTAACGCTATTGAGAGCGGAATAACGCTGATTTCAAATCAATGAAATGAGAAACATTCCGTTCTTTTATTTTGTTTAAAATCAATAAAAAGGAAAGGAGAGGACATATTGAAGAGTTTTATACAGCTAGTCATGACATTTAATAAATCAAAAGTTGATCCATATAAAGGGTTAAGACAAGGATTATTAATGATTATCCCGGCTCTTTTAGGATATTATTTTGGCTTTTTCTCTTTTGGTATATTAATTGCCACAGGTACATTAGCGCATATATATGTCTTTAAAGGAGCACCAAAATCACAAATTAGAATTGTAATACTTTGTTCTTTAGCGTTTGTAGTATGTATGATGCTTGGAACATTGACAACAGCACAACCAATTATATTTGGTATCTTGCTATTAATTGTTACAGTAGTACCATTTTATATATTCACTTCTCTCAAAATAGCAGGCCCTTCATCTACGTTCTTCATCGTAACGTTCTGTTTACCGATGAACTTACCTATTGCACCTGACCAAGCACTAATTAGAGGGTTGGCTATATTAATAGGTGGAATATTAGCGACATTAATGGTGCTATTAACTATTTATATTAAAAAAGAAAAAGCTGAAGATAGTGCAATTAATGCAGATTTCAAAGTAATTCAAGATATGATGGAAAATTACAATGATCCAGAAGCATTTAAAAAAGTTGCAAATTCAGCAGTATCTGCATTTAAAGCGTCAGATAAACTACTCATAACGTCATCTGCGAATAACGATAAAATGAGTTCACGATTTCAAAAATTATTATTAATTCATACTTCAGTTCAAGGTATTTATTCAGAATTATTAGAGCTTAATGAAAAAAATATACGACCATTACCTAATGATTTAATTGAAATGTTGAATTTCATTATCAATAAAGTAAAACATCCAAAAACTAATCATCAAACATGGAAAAAAGAAATCAATGTAAGTTCTGAATTTGAAAATTTATTAAATCATATACTAAAAATAGATGAAATTGCACATGCTGATTCTAATCATATCGAACATGAAGCGAAAATTAGAACACCTTTATATAGTAAGCGTATTTTACAAAATCTAACATTAGATTCTATTGTATTTAGAAACACATTGAGATATACAGTCATCATGTCAGCAGCAATATTCATAGCTTTATTCTTTGGATTTGATAAAGCATACTGGATTCCATTATCTGCTCATACCTTATTGGTAGGAACATCAACAATTCATTCATTAGAAAGAGGTACTGCAAGAAGTTTTGGTACTATATTAGGTGTTATAGTGCTTACAGGAATATTAGCATTTTCTATTCCAACACCATTAGCAATTATATTAATGGGATTAGGCGCTGGAATTACAGAAATGTTTGTTGGTGCAAATTACACGTTTGCGGTCATATTTATTACAATTCAAGTTATCTTATTAAATGGTCTTGCTTCACAAAACCTATCTATTAGTATTGCATATCCAAGAATTGTAGACGTAATTATTGGTGTAGCTATTTCTACTATCGGCCTATTTATATTAGGTCAAAGAACATCATCAATATTGTTACCAAATACAATTGCAGAAGTTGTGAGAAAAGAAGCATCGTTCTTCCATTACTTATTCTCAGAAAACAAGTATCATAATAAAGAAGAAGAAAAAAATCTTAATCTAGGATTATCAGTTAGATTAAATAATATGACTCAAATGTATAATGCAGCGAATGGTGAGTTGTTCAGTAATAAAAAAGTAATCCAATACTATTATCCAAGTATATTTGCGCTTGAAGAAATTAGTTTTATGCTTAGTAGGGCGCTTAGTGATAATCATCGTTCAAGAATAGATGATCAATTAATGGGGGAATATTTAGCTACATTTGAAAACATTGCTAAACATTTCGAATTAAAATCACATCTCGAAGTAAAAGAATTAACTGATTTACCACAGTATAATTATATTAAGTCTGGTTTAATGAAAATACAGAAAAACAGTCAAAAAGCACGTGAAGATGCTATTGAAGCAGGCATATTAGGTAAGTAGAGTAGTCTGAGGGTTGTCTAACCGTAGTATGACGTCATAGTGGTTAAATAGTTAGTATTGGTGGTAATACTAATATATAAGCAAATTAAACTGGAGATGAATACTATGCCTTGGACAATGGATGATTACCCACAGAGTTTAAAAAATCTTGATGAATTAGAACGTAAAAAAGCAATTGATATAGCTAATGCCATGTTGAAAGATGGTTATAAAGAATCAGATATTATACCAATTGCTACGAAACAGGCTGAAAAATGGTACAAAGATGCTTCTAAAGATGAATTAAAGGAATTGAAAAATAAACACATTACACAACATCAAACAGATCAGTCTGCAAACCCAGAATTAAATGAAGAACCTATACACGTTTACTTTGAAGACAATGAGTGGAAAGTAAAAACAGAAAAGGCTAAACAAGCTTCTGATACTTTCCAATATAAAAAAGATGCAGTTAAGCGAGCACAAGAAATTGCAGAAAATAAAAATACGAAAGTAATAGAACATCAAAAAGATGAATAGAGAAAAAGTCTAGAAAGGCTATCCTCAAAATGAGGGTAGTCTTTTTATATTGGATGCGACTAAAGTAGGGAGTGCAATTATTTCTTCTTCTTTATGAACTTAGTTATAATAAAATTGATAAAGAAGTTGGAGGAAATAATATGTATGTAGAGAGAAAACCCTCATTATATCTAGAAGACTTAAGAACAGAATTTAAAAACAGTTTGAATACATTTAAAAATAGCGACGAAGCTTTTGATATTTTAGTAGGCTTTGTTGAGTTAGATCATATTTATTCATCAGCACTTAAAGAAATTAGTACTAAACTAAGTATATTAGATGATAACTTTAATCATATGTATAAACATAACCCTATTCATCATATGGAACGTCGTGTGAAAGAAATGGGTAGTTTAGTTGGAAAGCTAAAACGCAAAGATTTGGAAGTAAGTGCTGAAAGTGCCAAAGAAAATATTATGGATATCGCTGGTATAAGAGTTATATGTAATTACTTAGATGATATTTATGTAATTGAAAAAATGTTATTAAAACAAGAAGATGTCAAATTAATCAAACGTAAAGATTACATTGAACATCCTAAAGAAAATGGTTATCGAAGTTTACATATTGTTGTAACGATTCCTGTATTTTTAGCTGATTCTGTAGAAGTAACACCAGTAGAAATCCAGATAAGAACAATTGGTATGGATATGTGGGCAAGTTTAGAACATAAAATCCGATACAAAAATAATACAGATACTGAAAAATATAAAGGACTATTAGAACAATGTGCAACAGAAATAACAGATGTTGAAAGAAAAATGCAGCAAATTCACTCAGAAATCTCGGAAAATTAAACATAATAATGAAGCGTAGTATATTTTATTCTAAGTTAATGACTAAAATATACTACTTTTTTTAAGATTATCGAAAATAATAACCACTACTACATCAAAATAACTGGTTAGTAAAAATAACATAGGTAACTTATAAGTTTCGTTTAAATAGCGAGGCTTATATTAATTAGTAAGCGTTTGCAAAACAAGGGTACATGTATTAATATACTTGTATACAAGTATAAAGGTAACTGGAAATTGAGGTGTAAGATATGACATATGGCTATCCAGAAAGTTGGAAAAGACATTTAACTACAGGTGAGTCAATCGCTGCTGAAATAAGATTAGGCATTATCAATGGTGACATTGAATCTGAGACTTGGTTAACAGAAAATCAAGTTGCTAAACAATTTAATGTAAGCCGATCACCTGTTAGAGATGCTTTTAAACTATTACAAACAGACCAATTGATACATTTAGAACGAATGGGTGCACAGGTTCTACCTTTTGGAGAGCAAGAAAAGAGAGAGCTATATGACTTACGTTTGATGTTAGAATCGTTTGCCTTTTCAAGGTTGAGAACACAGGATACACAAGCTATCGCAAAGGAAATGAAAAAGCAGTTAGAAATGATGAAAGTAGCCGTACAATTCGAAGATGCTGAATCATTTACAAAACATGATTTCGAGTTTCATGAGGCAATGATTTTAGCTTCTAATCATCAATATCTAAAAACCTTTTGGTACCATCTTAAACCTGTCATGGAATCACTCATTTTATTGTCTATGAGACGTAGAATGTTACAAAATCCGGATGATTTTGAACGTATCCATCGCAATCATAACGTTTTTGTGGAAGCGGTTGATAATAAAGATTCAGACAAATTAAGAGAAGCATTTCATTTAAACTTTGATGATGTTGGAAAAGATATAGAAGGATTTTGGTTACGATAATTTTATTGAGAAAGTAGGGAAAATGATGAAATATATGATTGGTGTCGATATAGGGACAACGAGTACCAAGTCAGTTCTATATGACGAAAATGGACAATTTATAATGAAGCATAACATTGGATATGAATTACATACACCTAATGTTGATGTCTCTGAAGAAAATCCAGACGAACTATTTGATGCAGTCTTAATGACAGTGAAATATGTGGTAAGGGAAACAAACATAGCAAAAGAAGATATTAAATTGATTTCTTTTAGTGCTCAAATGCATAGTCTTGTAGCTATGGACGAAAATCATCATAGACTAACTGAAAACATTACTTGGGCAGATAATAGAGCAAGCAAATACGCAACATTAATCAATAATCAATATAATGGATTAGATATTTATAGAAGAACAGGCACGCCAATCCATCCAATGTCACCGTTATCAAAAATTTTCTGGATGAAACACGAACAACAATCTACTTTCGATAATACTGCCATGTTTGCTGATATTAAGACATATATTTTATATCAATTATTTGAGCAATATGTGATTGATCATTCAATGGCTTCAGCAACAGGTATGTTTAACCTTGAACAATTAGATTGGGATGATGATGTACTCAATTTATTAGGTATTTCACGATCTCAATTACCAGAATTGGTACTAACAACACATATTTTAACTGGAATGAAAAAACGATATGCAACTTTAATGGGCATTGATGAAAATACACCAGTCGTCATAGGGGCAAGTGATGGCGTTTTATCAAATCTCGGTGTTAATAGTTATCAGCAAGGTGAAGTAGCAGTCACTATCGGAACGTCTGGAGCGATAAGAACTGTTATTGATAAACCGAGAACAGACGAAAAAGGACGTATATTTTGTTATGTGTTAACTGATGAACACTATGTTATTGGTGGGCCAGTAAATAATGGTGGCGTTATTTTAAGATGGCTTCGAGATGAAATATTAGCTAGTGAAGTTGAAACGGCTAAAAGACTTGGTGTTGATCCATATGATCTACTAACACAAATTGCAAGTCGAGTTAAGCCTGGATCAGATGGTTTAATCTTCCATCCATATTTAGCAGGTGAACGAGCACCGTTGTGGAATGCCGATGCAAGGGGATCTTTCTTCGGGCTTACATTATCACATAAAAAAGAACATATGATTCGTGCTGCTTTAGAAGGTGTTTTATATAACTTATATACTGTATATCTTGCATTGATTGAAGTGATGAACGAAACACCAAATGAAATTAAAGCAACAGGTGGATTTGCGAAAAGTGAAATATGGCGTCAAATGATGGCAGATATTTTTGATACACAATTAAGTGTACCTGAAAGCTATGAAAGCTCATGTCTTGGTGCTTGCGTTCTAGGTATGAAGGCACTAGGAGAAATAGATGATTTTTCAATAATTGAACAAATGGTTGGAACAACTCATGAACATCAACCTGATCCCAATACAGTAGACATTTATCAACAGTTAGTCAAAATATTCATTAAGATTAGTCGTTCATTAACAGAATCTTATAGTGAAATTGCAGATTTTCAACGTCAACATATGGATTAATTGATTTCATAAAATATCTTAGCACATAGACAGTATTTAATTGCAATGTAGCCATGTCACTTTTGAATTCGAGCAACTTTATTGAGAATAACACAGAAAAGGAAGAAGGGACTGCCATGTTTGGAGAAATTTGGCCACTAATTAGCGTTGTTTTAGGAATTATCATTTTATTAAGTTTAATTATATTTTTAAAATTGAATACCTTTATTGCTTTAATTATTACATCGATAATCACGGCATTACTATTAGGAATGCCACTCAATAAAATTATGGAAACTGTTGAAAACGGAATGGGTAGCACATTAGGTCATATCGCTTTAATTTTTGGATTAGGTGCTATTTTAGGAAAGTTACTTTCTGATGGTGGAGGCGCGACAAGAATCGCTGATACATTAATCGCAAAATTTGGACAGAAACATGTACAGTGGGCGATGCTTATTGCAGCATTCATCGTTGGTATAGCATTGTTCTTTGAAGTAGGACTAGTCTTATTAATCCCACTTGTATTCACAGTAGCTAAACGTGCAAACGTTTCTATTTTAAAACTAGGACTACCAATGGTAACTGCTTTATCTGTGACACATGGATTCTTACCTCCACATCCTGGACCGGTTGTTATTGCAAAAGAATTAAAAGCCAATATCGGTCATGTATTAATGTACGGAATTATTATTGCAATTCCAGTCACATTAATCGCAGGTCCATTATTTAATAAATTTGCGCAAAAAATCATTCCTTCAGCATACTCACGTGAAGGAGATATTTCAGCATTAGGCGCACAAAAGGAATTTACTAATGATGAGATGCCAGGATTTGGTATTAGTATTTTAACTGCAATATTACCAGTTATATTGATGCTGATTTCAACAATTGTTCAATTGGTTACTGGACATGATACACCTAAAAATAATGTTGAGTCGATCATTTATCTAATTGGTAATGCGGGTACTGCAATGCTTATAGCAGTTATCTTTGCAATATTTACTATGGGAATACTTCGAAAAAGAAAAATGGAAGATATTATGGAATCAGTCACACAAGCTATATATCCAATTGGTATGATGTTGTTAATCATTGGTGGTGGCGGTACATTCAAACAAGTTCTAATAGATGGCGGTGTTGGTGACACAATCGCAAAAATGTTTGAAGGTACACATATGTCCCCAATTTTACTCGCATGGATTGTTGCTGCAGTACTTAGAATCGCATTAGGATCTGCTACTGTTGCGGCTATCTCTACTACAGGTATAGTCATGCCATTACTTCAAGCGTCAGATACCAATGTCGCTTTAGTCGTACTAGCTATTGGTGCAGGTAGTGTTATCTTATCTCATGTCAATGACGCTGGTTTCTGGATGTTCAGAGAGTATTTTGGATTAACAGTTAAAGAAACTTTCTTAACTTGGTCATTACTAGAGATAGTTATTTCGGTATCAGGCATTATCTTCATCTTATTTATTAGTTTATTCGTATAAAATATTTATAATTATACCGGCTGGAGACAGTCGGTATTTTTGTATGGATTTATAAAGGGTCGCAACAAAAACTGATATATTTCTTGTCTGTTTAAACCATTTTTGAATAACTGTGAAGCATTGATATAAAAGCTTTGAAAACTTAATGGTATACATGAACTAAAGTTCATGCATAAAACCTTCTAAGTAATCAATTACTAAGAAGGTCTAATGTGTAGGGATAATAATGATGACAATAGATATTAATATACATATCATTGTATATTTACCGGTTATGGTAACTATTACGTTTATTGTTATGTGGTTTATCAAGCACATTCGAGCAAAAAAATAAACCCGTCTTACTGCAATAAGACGAGTCTAAAAGCTGTTTGTGTAGAACATATGAATTGAGTTAACCCTCAAAATATGTTGCTTAGTTTTTCCACCTAGTAAACACTCTAAAAGTTGCTAGGTGTATTTTTATGCTTAAATTATACTATGATATGAAGATTAAGGCAATAAGTTTGAGTGTAAAATACTACTAGTTGACTTCAAATAGTAGGAGATATAGTAATAGAAATCCCAAAATCTTAATGAGCAATATATTGTTTTAAATATAAAAAATTCTCACATTAATTTAATGTAAAATATTAAAATGATGTAAAATATGCACATTGTGGTATTAATGATAAAATGATGTTATACATTAGCAGTTATTCTTTTAAAAAAGGGGTAGTAGAGACTTTGAAACAAATAAAAAAAGCAATTATTCCAGCAGCTGGTTTGGGTACTAGATTTTTACCAGCAACAAAAGCAATGCCGAAAGAAATGCTTCCAATACTAGATAAACCAACTATTCAATACATCGTTGAAGAAGCATCTAGAGCAGGTATTGAAGACATTATTATCGTTACAGGTAAACATAAACGTGCGATTGAAGACCACTTTGATAACCAAAAAGAACTAGAAATGGTATTAGAAGAAAAAGGTAAAAATGATTTATTAGAACGTGTTCAATATTCAACCGATTTAGCTAATATCTTTTACGTTAGACAAAAAGAACAAAAAGGTTTAGGTCATGCCATCCACACAGCACGTCAATTTATTGGCGATGAACCATTTGCAGTGTTATTAGGCGATGACATTGTTGAATCTGAAACACCTGCCATCAAACAATTAATGGATGTTTATGATGAAACTGGTAAATCTGTTATTGGTGTACAAGAAGTTGCACCGGAAGATACACATCGTTACGGTATCATTGATCCATTAGAACAATCTGGATTACGTTATGAAGTTAAAAAATTCGTAGAAAAACCTAAACAAGGTACAGCACCATCAAACTTAGCTATAATGGGACGTTATGTATTAACACCAGAAATCTTCGACTATCTTGAAACACAAGAAGAAGGCGCAGGAAATGAAATTCAATTAACTGACGCAATCGAACGTATGAACACAGAAAGCCAAATGTACGCATATGACTTCGAAGGTGATCGATACGACGTTGGTGAAAAATTAGGATTCGTTAAAACAACGATTGAATATGCATTAAAAGATAAAGACATGAAAGATGATTTAAAAGCATTCATTAAACAATTAGACTTATAAAGCAAAAAGGCATCAATCACAATGTATAGTGATTGATGCTTTTTCAATATTATTTTAAAACTTTGATAAAACCTTGATTAGCAGTTAAATAATAACCATCTGTTGTTTTTAATCTAGGTGTTAACTTACTAGTAAATTCGATATCAATAATATCTATTTTTGTGCCTTTTTCTAAAGTCTTAACTGGATCTTTCTTAAAACCTACATCCTCATATAGCTTACATTTCTTAATTACTTCAACAGATTTCGGAGTGTTTGTAATATAGCCTTCAATACTATCAAGATTGATTGGTGTAACAAAATCTTGATTAGCAGTTATATAACTTCCATCCTCTGTAACCAATCTAGGAGTGCCTTTATCACTTTTATCCATATGGATAATACGAATACATTGGCCTTTATTAATATCACTTATTCCGTTTATAAAGTTTGCTTCTTCATACTTCTTAAACTTTTGCAATGCGACAACATGCTTTGGTGTATCAGTTAGATATTGTTTCATGTTTATGTCTTCATCTCCATCTTTGTATGAGTGAAATGCTAATGATAAGTTCTGACGTTTTAAATAATTATAATCGCTATAATGAGGTGGTGTAGCTTTTACTAAACACTTCTCAAAATCATTATAAGTGATTGAAATATTAAAGTCAGTATTTTTAAAGAAGATATCTTTATGTTTAATATAAAGTGATTGATTTGTCCACTCATATTTGACGGGTTTAATGTATCGTTCGTCGTGAATTTTAATTAGTTCGACGGAATTTATTTCTGTTTCTGCTAATTTAAAAATCTCAATTTCATCGTATAATTCATCTTTAATATAATATGTACCTCTAAATATAGGCACACAATCTAGTGCTAATTCAGGTAAATGTTTTAAATCTTCAGGATACATGTAGTACATAGTATTTTCTTTAATATACTTACTAACTTTTGCATCATTCAATAAAAAGTTGATTAATGATTCTAAAATATTTTTATTTTGTTGATAAGCGTCATAAATACGTTTGAATTTATCAGTAATAATTAAATCATTCATATTGTAACCTGCATTAGTAATTAAAGACTCTACTTTATCAAACTGCTTATAAAAGAATGATTTATCTTTTGATTTATTAAATGTCTTAGTTAATAAAAATCTAGAAATAAAATCAATTTCCACTATTCTACTTAAAATTTTAATCATAATTCCATTTTCTATATCCATCTTTAAGACATGCTCAAGTATATTTAAATTTAATTGTGATTTCTCTAACATGTTAGTGTCATTAACTAGAGAGTCATTTAGTTCGTAACGGTTTACATGATATACAGGTTCAGTGGTCATTGATGCTGAATGGCATAAAGGTAAAGTTTCAAAAAAGAATAATTTATCTTCCCCATATTTCATATGTTTAAAGGTAATATGATGATCTAACAAAATAGAACGTTTGTAAATTTTACCTGGTGGTCCTACAGCACGAAATATTTTGAAAATATCACTTGGAACTAAATTATCATCCTGTTTATATGACGCAAAACGAGCAATTTTTTTAATGTTTTCATTAGTATGTTTATAACATTGACCAAATCCAATATCTGATTGATGACTGTTTACTTGTTCAACAAATTTAGGGAAACCTTCAGTATCTAACCAATCATCAGCATCTAAGAAAGTAACATAATCACCTTGTGCTTTTTTAATACCTAAATTTCTTGGAATCGCAGGACCACCAGAATTTTCATCTAGTTGGTACGTCTGAATAAAGTCATATTTTTCGTTATATTGTTTTAGTAATTCATATGATTTATCTGTGGATACATCATCTATGAATATTGCTTCAATAAGCGTTTTATCTATTTTTAAGTCTATCAAAGATTGAATACATGTTTCTAAATATGCTTCTTTATTATATACAGGTACAATAATTGAAATAAGCTTTTGAATAATACTCTCTCCCTAATTAGTGTTTTGAAATTGTTATTTTTATGACTGAATAATATATTTGAAAATCACTAAAAGTATAGCACTATCAATTAAAATATCAAAATATTAAATAATTAAATGTGCGGTATAATAAAAAGCTTCTCCATTGATTGGAGAAGCTTCTTATTATTTATCAAAAATAAATGAATTTATTTTGTTTGCAATATTATCAAAATCGTCATGTGTTAATGATACATACAATTTGATCTTAGGTTCAGTACCAGAAGGTCTTAATGCAATAAACCCTTCTTTGAAGTAAATTTTAAGTACATTTGCTTTAGGTAACGTAATAGAAGAGGTTTGATTTGTTTGGAAATCAACTTTTTCTCCTGTTTCATAATCTTCAATAGCAATGACATCTAATCCATTAATAGAACGTGGTGGGTTATTTCTATATGTTGTCATAATATCATCGATAATTGCTTTGCCTTTTGCACCTTCAAATGTATGAGAGAATAATTTGTCATTGTGGTGTCCTACTTGTTGGTAGATATCTTCCAACTCATCTTTTAACATACGTCCTTCATTTTTAAGTTCAGAAGCATATTTAATAATAAGCGGTACGATCTGAATCGCATCCTTATCTCTTACGAATGGACCAGCTAGGAAACCATAACTTTCTTCATAACCAAGTAAGTAATTTTGATCATCAGACATATTTCTAATTTCTTCAGCAATATATTTAAAGCCAGTTAACACTTCTTTGTATTCTACATTATGATAACGCGCTAATGACTTAGCTAGTTCACTACTTACAATAGATTGAATCATAATTCTATTGTTTAAGTGTGCTGTTTCTTTAATACGATAATTTAATAATAGGGCACCAATTTGGTTACCGTTAAAGTAATGAATATTACCGTCTGCACCACGCTCTGCTATACCTAAACGGTCAGCATCTGGATCAGTACTAATTAATAAATCAGCTTTAATTTGATTTGCAAGTTCAATGGATTGATCAAAAGCTTTATGATCTTCTGGATTCGCACTTGCAACAGAACTGAAATTAGGATCAGGTTTACATTGCGCTTCAACTAAATTAAATTGATTGAAATTTAACGTTGTCAAAATGTCAGGTACAACAGGTACACTTGTTCCATGCAAACTTGTAAACACCACTTGTAAATCTGATTTAGGAATGTCACCGACTAATTTCTTAATGTGTTCAAAGTATGATGTTCTTACGTCAGTTGGGACTGTTAAAATGTTTGATTGTTGTTGTTCATTTAATTCAGGTAGTTCAATGTTAAGTGGATCACCTAAATCGTTAATATAATCACTTAGCTCGGCAGATGGTTCTGTAGACAGTTGTGCACCGTCTTCACTGTAAACTTTGATACCGTTATAGTCTTTAGGATTATGACTTGCAGTAATCATGACACCCGCATCTGCTTCTAAAAATCTAACAGCATAAGATAAATCAGGTGTTGTACGGTATGTATCAGATAAATAAACTTTGATATCATTACTAGCTAAAATCGTTGCGATAATTTGAGCGAATTCCGGTGACAAATGTCTTGTATCATAATGAATCACTGCTACTGGTGATGTATGTTTGGATTGTAAAAACTTGGCTAAACCTAAAGCGACTTTAGACACTGTAAATCGGTTTAAGCGTCCTTCTCCAAGGCCTAATTTACCTCTTATTCCAGCCGTACCAAAAGCAAGTGTCGTTTCAAAACCTTCTTGTTGAGTTTCAGTTGATTGGTTCTCATAAAAGTCTTTAACTAAACTTTCATCAGCTACTTTAGTCCAATTATCTTTCATAATATAAAATTCCCCTTTAAAAAATAATCGCGTTACACCTAAATTAATTATTTTAAATCATTATCAAACGGGTATATTGAATACAGATGTACGCATGTAAGTTAATCTTATTATATAGTACATTTATTGTAAGTTACATTAAAAAGATATAAAAAATGATGAGAAAAATTCAAAGTTGAAATTTAAGTATTTATGACAATATTAAAAAATAAGTGTTTATCAAATATTTTTTAATATCAAAAGTCTATACTTTTTAAATATTGTCTCATATAATTAGCATATCAAATATAAATGGGGATTAAATATGATTAATACAATTACAAGCACATTGCCACCAGTCCATGGGGGAAGAACTAAAGCGTTATTAAAACGAATCAAGTTTTTAGATGAGGAAATGAATATCGTTAATAAGATATATACTACAAATTATAATGCTAATTATAAAGAAGTATATGATGAATTTTTAAAAAAGGTTTTGTAACTAAAAATACAGAATACGAAAATTTATATGATTGGCTTTCAGATTTTAAATTATTATCTATACCAACGACAAAATTTAAGAAAAAACCAATTTATAAAGAAAAAGATAAAGAAATTGAAGGACTACAAAAGAAAGAATTTAAAGATGGGAATGTCGTTCTTTATTATGATGGAGATACGTACGTTCTTTATAGAAGATATTATGAAGGTACTAATATTGTAGAATTCGAAGATGTTATGTCTCCTGTATCTAAGAAAAGAATTGAACGTCATGAGTACAATGTGTATGGTCAACTTCATAAAATTAATTATTTCTCTAGTAAAACATACTTTAAAATATTAGAAGAATATTACGATACAGAAGGACAAATTTATTGTAAGAAATTTTATGATGCTAGAGTATTAGATAAACCAATGCTTAATCAAATACCTAAAACTAAAAACGTTCTTGTATTCCACAATAGTCATTTAGATGGAGAAAATGTAAAAGGCTCATACAAAACAGCGCTAGGTAATGCTGATAAAGTAGCTCAATATTTATTACTTACTCAAATACAAAAAGATGATATTCAAAACTTATATGATATCGATGATAATAAAATATCTGTTATTCCGCATTTTATTGAACCATATCCTGAATCAGATCAAGTTGAAAAATTAGACCGATTTGTATTTATTGGTAGATTAGGTTTACAAAAACAAATCGACCACTTGATTAAAGCATATAAACAATTTCTATCTTATGGTCATGATACTGAATTAACAGTGTTTGGCCCAGATGAAGCCAATCAAAAAAAATTAATGCTAGACCTTATTAAAGAATATAACTTAGGCGATAAAGTAAAAGTATATAACTATACTAATAATCCATTGGATGAATTTAGAAAGTCTAAAGCTTCATTATTAACTAGTAAGTATGAGGGCTTTGGCTTAACAGTAATGGAAAGTATAGAAGTAGGCTGTCCAGTTATTTCATATGACGTTAGATATGGTCCAAGTGAAATTATTGATGATGGCGTTAATGGTTATTTAGTAGAACCAGACAATATTGAACAATTTGCAAAATACATGGACAAAATAGTTAATGAACCACTAAAACATGTTGCTACAAAAGCAACACTCAAACAAGAAAACGCCGCAGCCAACTTTAAAAAGATGTTTGATAAAATTAAATAGAAAGATTTTGAATCCGGACGAGTGAAGAACTTGTTCGGATTTTTACACTTCTGATTTAATGAAATTTCTATATTTTTATTAGTTAACTTACTGCTTTTAAATTATTTGATAGAATGTATATATAAATTTGATAGAGAAGGTGAAATATATGAAAAAAGTGATAAATGTAGTTGGAGCAATTATATTTTCTGATAATAAAATTTTATGTGCTCAAAGAAGTGAAAAAATGAGCCTACCTTTAATGTGGGAATTTCCAGGTGGAAAAGTTGAAAAAAATGAATCAGAAGAAGAAGCCTTGATTAGAGAAATTCAAGAAGAAATGAAATGTGATATTTCTATTAATGAAAAATTGACAACTACAGAGTATGAATATGATTTTGGTATAGTTAACTTAACAACCTTTAAGTGTCAATTAAACCAAGATGTTCCTACTTTAACTGAACATAAAGAAATAAAGTGGTTACCAATTAACCAACTTAATTCATTAACATGGGCTCCAGCAGATATTTCAGCGGTTAAATTAATAATTGAAGGAGAATAGCTATGAATAGATTAATTGAAGATTTCACACAATCTTTACATAAAGGATTTATAGATAAAAATGTTTCGCACCAAGGAAATTTTACTCCCAAATTATTAATAAATAATAAAAATGAAAATGTTTTATCTACAATAGTTCAAGAGTTACAAAAGTATATATCTTTTAGTATTTCAGTAGCATTCATTACTGAAAGTGGATTAGCTAGTTTAAAATCCATTTTATATGATTTAAATCGTAAAGGAATAAAAGGGAGAATATTAACTTCCAATTATTTAGGATTTAATAGTCCTAAAATGTATAGTGAATTATTAAAATTAGAAAATGTGGAAGTACGTTTAACTGATGTAGAAGGGTTTCATGCAAAAGGGTATATTTTTGATCATGATTATTACTCCTCCATGATCATCGGTAGTTCAAATCTAACTTCTAATGCATTAAAGATTAATTATGAACATAATATTTTATTATCAACTCACAGAAATGGTGAGTTAGTGCACAATGTTAAGTCACAATTTAATGACTTATGGGATAAAAGTATATCACTGACTCAGAATTGGATTAATGATTATAAAGAAACCTTTGAATATAAGTCTGTGAAACAAGTGTTTGAAATACAAAAGCAACAAGAAAAATTAAATGATAAATATAAAAATTCTCTAGAAATTCAGCCTAATAAAATGCAAAAAGAAGCTTTAAATTGTTTAGATTCCCATAGAAAGGAAGGAAAAGATAGAAGTCTAATTATATCTGCTACAGGGACAGGAAAAACAATTTTGTGTGCACTTGATGTTAGAGCATTTAATCCAGAAAAGTTTTTATTTATAGTACATAATGAAGGTATTTTAAATAGAGCTAGAGAAGAATTTCAAAAAGTAATGCCTCATATTGATGAAAAAGAATTTGGTTTGTTTACTGGAAAGCATAAAGATGTTAATGCAAAATATTTGTTTGCTACTATTCAAACTTTATCTAATAATGAAAATTTTAAAGAGTTTTCAAAAGACCACTTTGATTATATTGTTTTTGATGAAGCACATAGATCAGCTGCTTCAAGTTATCAAAGAATTTTCAATTACTTTACACCCAAATTCATGTTAGGCATGACAGCTACACCAGAAAGATCTGATGAATTAAATATATATGAATTATTTGATTATAACGTAGCTTTTGAAATTAGATTACAAGAAGCTTTAGAAAGTGAAATATTATGTCCATTTCACTATTTTGGTGTTACTGATTATTCAATTGATGGAGAAGTAAGTGATGAAGTTACAGATTTAAAGAATTTAACTTCAGATGATCGATTAAAAAACATCTTAGAAAAAACTAATTATTATGGTTATTCCGGAGAAGAACTTAAAGGATTAATTTTTGTAAGTCGAAGAGATGAAGCATATGAATTAGCACAGAAATTAACGGATCGTGGAATACCTTCTGTAGGATTAACAGGTAAAGATAAAATTGAATTAAGAAGTATCACAATTGAACGTTTGAAAAATGGAGAAATCAGCTATATTATCACTGTAGACTTATTCAATGAAGGGATTGATATTCCTGAAGTTAATCAAGTCGTAATGTTAAGACCAACAGAATCAAGTATCATATTTATCCAACAATTAGGTAGAGGATTAAGGAAAAGTAATAATAAAGAATACGTTACAGTTATTGATTTTATCGGAAATTATAAAACGAATTATTTAATACCAGTTGCTCTATCAGGAGACCAGTCTCAAAATAAGGATAGTTATAAAAAGTTTTTAACTTCTAATAGTGAATTAAATGATGTGTCTACAATAAATTTTGAAGAGATAGCTAAGAAAAAGATTTATGATTCTTTAGATGCAATTAAATTAAATCAGCCTAAATTGATAAGAGAAGCCTATGAAACAGTTAAGAACAGAATTGGTAGACAACCTATGTTAATGGATTTTATTAAACAAAATTCAGTTGATCCTAGTGTTATTTTTTCTAAATACAAAAATTATCATGAGTTTTTAGTAAAAAATAAATATATAGAAGATAAAATTAACCATAATGAATTTAAAAACTTAACTTTTTTATCAAGACAACTAACGCCAGGTTTAAAGAAAGTGGATGTTTTAGTATTAGAAGAAATATTGAAAGGCCCCATATTCATTAAAGAATTATTAGAGAAAATGAGAAAATTAAACGACGATATAATTGAAAAAGATGTAATAACATCCCTGAAAATTTTAGACTTCTCATTATTTAAATCAACAATTGGTGATACTTATGGTGAACCTCTTATAAATTATTGAAAATGACAAAATTCAATTAACAAAAGAATTTTCCAACTCATTAAATAATCCTTTATTTGTAAAATATATTTTTGATTTAATAGAACTGTCTAAATATAATAATCGTCGATATCAAGATAGTGGAAATAGGATGATTATTTATAATAAATATTCCCGTGAAGATTTTGTTAAACTGCTTAATTGGGATAGTGATGAGTCGGGAACTATAAATGGATATAAAATGAAACATCAAACTTTACCTATATTTATCACTTATGATAAACATGAAGACATAAGTGATAATACTAAATATGAAGATGAGTTTTTAAGCCAAGATGAGTTGAAATGGTACACAAGGTCACAAAGAAAAATCCAATCTCCAGAAGTACAAAATATACTCAATCATGTGGAAAATAATGTAACAATGTATATTTTTGTGAAGAAAAAAGACGATGATGGTAAGTACTTCTACTATCTTGGAACAGCTAATTATATTGAAGGGACAGAAGAGGAAGATATAATGTCTAACGGTAATTCAGTTGTAACAATGAAATTATCTATGCATCAACCAGTTAGAGATGACATTTATAGGTATATTACTTCTGATTAAATATAATAAACTTTGAGTAGAATATTAGAGTTTTAATTTTTGGTGCAGGAGCAGCGGACTTCCTAAATGTGCTTGCAAAATATATCGAAAATCCATACCTTCTTATTTTATAGAATGAAAAATAATATTAATATAGACATATGTCTTGGTACATCCTAAAAGATGTCACCAAGGCATATTTTTTTATTGAAAACATACGATTTGGTAAGTACATTTAGAAGTACAATCAATATATTTGAATTTCAGAACGTCTCATTTTAAACTTGCTTAATAAATATACTTTTTATACTCAAAATCCACAAAATTTAACTAATAAAAAAGTGAGGCTTTTAAAATGAATCAACTCAATTTTAATATAAACGAAGCTGTTCCTAATATGACAATTAAACCGATTTCTTTACCAACACCAGCTGAACGTGGTGATGAATTACAAGTTAAAGTGAGTATGCCTTCTGAAGGTAGTAACTTACCTATCATTTTATTTGCACATGGATTTGGATCTTCAATGCACGCATATGAACCTTTAACGGACTTTTGGGCATCGCATGGGTTTGTTGTCATTCAACCTACATTTTTAGATTCAAGAACGATTAACATGTCTCAAGATGATCCAAGACAGTCAAACTTGTGGCGTCAGCGAGTGGAAGATGTTAAAACAATTTTAGATCATTTGAGATATATTGAGGCTCAAGTCCCAGGATTGAGTGGACGATTAGACACGAGTAAGATTGCGACAGTTGGTCACTCATTCGGTGGTCAAACAGCAGGTAATTTATTAGGACTTCAAGTGATTGATCCGATAACTAAAGCGACAACAGATTATTCTGATGATAGAGTGAAAGGCGGCATTTTATTAGCAACTGCTGGAGAAGGTGGAGACAAGTTAACACAATTTGCGAAAGATAACTTTTCGTTTTTAAATCCAACCTTTGATCATATGACTAAACCAGCGTTAGTTGTAGTGGGAGATAAAGATGAAAATCCGTTAACTAGTATAGGACCTGAATGGATGGAAGAACCGTATTATTTAAGCCCAGGTGAAAAAAGTTTATTAAAATTATATGAAGCGGAACATTCATTAGGTGGTATAGCAGGATATGAAGCCAAAGAAACGACTGACGAAAATCCTGAAAGAATTGACTTACTACAACATACAACATGGTCATATTTAAGAAGTGTTTTAGATATCGAGAGTGATAGTTGGAATGCTGCTCAACAAATAATCAATAACGATACAGACCAAGCAGATATTCAATCTAAAAATGAATAACATAAACTATTAGCTATCATATTAGTCTTTTACTGGAAAAAGAACAAAGGTATCATAGATAATATGATTAAAAGAAAAAGAGGAGCACTAAACATGAATAATAAACAAAAAATGAATCATGCCATCGTCCTAGGTGGCGGAGGGTCACTAGCAATTGGATGGCAATTAGGTTACTTATCAGCACTTTCTAAAGAAGGTATTGATGTTCGTGATGCAGATTTAATTATAGGTACATCTGGTGGTGCTCAGGTAGCTACTGGCATTACGTCTAGTAAAAGTTGGGATGAAATATTTGAAGAACAAATTGCTCCGAAATCAAACGAAGAACCACCACAAAGTGATATGTCCCATATCTTCACGAGATATGCAGACATTGAAAAGAATTCATCAACACCAGAAGAGTGGATAAAAGGCTATAGTGAATATGCATTAGAGTATGACAAATTTGATGAAAATGAACATATTAATCGATTGAAAAATAGAATTAAAGTCAACCAATGGCCTGAAAATTTGATGATTACGGCTGTTGATGCACAAGCGAAATCAAGAGCAACATTTACTACAGAATCCAATGTAGATATTTACAGAGCGATGGCAGCAAGTGGATCACCTCCAGGTGTTTGACCAGCAACAACAGTTAATAATAGCAAACATTTTGATGGCGGTTGTCACTCAATGGAAAATGCCGATTTAGCAAAAGGAGCTAAAAAAGTTTTAATTTTATCAACAAATTTACCGATTAACACACCGTATAAATTGGAAGATGCGATAAATGAATTAGAACAAAATGGTGCTGAAGTTAAACTCATCACTCCTAGTAAAGAAGTATTTGATAAATTAAATGAACTTGGTGGCAATACTGTAGATCCATCTATTAGACCAGATATGGCTAAATTAGGTGAAAAGCAAGGTCAGTCAGATTCAGAAAGTCTTAAAAATTTCTGGAACTAGTATCTAGTATTTAAATGAATGAATCATAATCTATCGAGATAAAAATAGGTTAGAAAAGTGCAACGACACTTTCTCTAATTCAATTTTTTATCTCGATTTTTTATAAAAACTAACTTTATACTTGCACATTACAAATAAAAGGAATAGAATGAGCAACATCAAATAAATAGTTAGATATCTAATTAAATGACAAATAATAACATTATAAGTTAATAACGCTATAAATAATAAGTTGAGGAGTGTTGAAGATGGAAAATGTAAAACGTATTGGAATTATTGGTGGTGGGCCTGGAGGACTCATGCTTCGTCTATTATTACAACAGCAAGGTCATAAAGTTACTATTTTTGAAAAAGCAGATCCGAATGTGAATAGAGATCGTGGTGGTTCACTTGATATTCATGACGATAGTGGGCAACTTGCTTTAAAAGAAGCAAATATTTATGAACAGTTTAAACAATTAGCCCGATACGAAGGTGAAGACACTAAAGTTGTAGCTAAAGATGGAACGGTATTATTTGAAGAAGATGCAGAAGGCGAAGGTTCTCGACCTGAAATTGATCGTGGTGAGTTGTGTGATATTATTATTAATCAGTTAGAACCTTCATCCATTCAATATGGTTATACTTTTAATACATTAACTCAATTGGAAAATGACCAAGTTGAAGTTTCATTTAAAGAAGGAAATAAAGAAACATTTGATTTAGTTATAGGTGCTGATGGTGCATTTTCAAAAGTGCGCTCATTTATTTCAGATGTAGATGTTGAATATAATAATATTTCAATGGTCGAATTAAATGTGAATAATGTTAAAAACGACCATCCTGATTTAGCTCAATTCAATAAAAACAGTAAAATGATGGCATTAGGTGACAACAAAGCAATTCTAGGACAACTTAATGGAGATGGACGAATTAAAGTCTATATGTCTTATTTAATGGATGTAGATAAACTTGATGATTACAAAGCTTTATCAAAAGGAGAAATTAAACAGCAATTATTAAAAGACTTTGCGGACTGATCACCAGAATTAAAAAAATATATCGAGTATGCCAGTGATGATATGCTACTTAGACGAATTTACAAATTACCAATCGGTTTTACTTGGGAAAGTAATGGCAACATCACTTTAATGGGCGATGCAGCGCATTTAATGAGTACGTTTGCTGGTGAAGGCGTTAATATGGCATTGTACGATGCATATTTATTAGCGAGTGCCATTAAAACATCTCAAGACCTTAAATCAGCTATAGCTCAATATGAAGAAGAAATGTATGGTGTTTCTAAAGAAAGTGCACAAGAATCTCAAGATAATTTAGAAGTGATGTTCAGTGATACTGCCGCTGAACAAATGGCAGCATTTTTCAATTCAGTAATAGAATAAACTATAAACGTAGATATTGAATTGGAATTGTAATTTATTATTGATGTAGTTCTAAAAATATAACTTATTTCATGAATTTAGACATTAATTTTACAGATTTTGAAAAGTGATAAATTTGTGAAAATAATCACAAAATGCTTTTATTTTCTGAAAAATGGTGTAGTATATGAATTGTAAGGAATAAGACATGTTGGAGTGATAAAAGTGAGAAAAGTAATTGAAGAACTTGTATTCTCTGATGTAAGCAGTTATGAAATTTATGTCAATACAGGTGTTAATCAAGGTATAATTGGTGACATCAAAGATGGCTATTTAACTATCGATTCAATCCCTTATATTGATGCAGAAAGATTATACTACTATGGCTTAGAACGTAAAACATTAGTAACAAACTAACAATAATTTTTGACTCCTAATCAAAAAGCAATTGATTGCCTTCGTTGGTGAGCAATTGAAGGCAAATACATTATTATACCCCCATATAATTCTGGAAAATGCTACAAAATAACCTGAGACCAATTTAAAGGTCCCAGGTTATTTTTATCATATTATCTAGCATTACTTTTTTCTTCAACTTGTTTAAAGTTATTCTTAATTCCATTATAAGCATAGACTTGATTGAACAATTTATTTTTAGCTTTATCTACACTTGAGTAAGGCATTCTTACGTCGCTCATTTTAGATACTTCATGTTGAAATTGTTTTTCGCTTGATTTTCTCTCAGCAACTGACATTTCTAACCATTCTTCGTCACTAAATAATTCTTCGAAGCGAAATTCAAATGCAGTACGGTTATTTTGTTCTCTTAATTTTAATATGCGATCGTGAAAAGTCATCGTATTCCCCCTATAATTTGAAAACATGTATGATAGTTACATACTAACTTTATAACTTATATATGATTTTTACAAACAAGATTTTTCAAGATCACAGGAGAAGATGTGATGATATTAAAAGAACAAAGGTTTAATCGTGTAACTTTGTAGGTAATTATAGAAATAGCGATTAATAAAAAGGAGTTTTAAAATATGAATGAATTGAACAATAAAGTAGCAGTCGTAACTGGTGCAGGTAGTGGCATTGGTGAAGCAATTGCAACAGCACTTGGAAATAATGGTGTTAAAGTCGTATTAGCAGGTAGAAATACGGATAAATTAAACGCTGTAGCGACTCAATTTGAGCAAGGAAATGTCAAAGTTGTTGCGACAGATGTTACAGATAAAAGAGAAGTTCAACAATTGATTGACACAGCTAAAGATACATTTGGCAGACTAGATATTGTTGTTAATAGTGCGGGACAAATGAAATCGTCTAAAATTACTGATTATAATGTAGATGACTGGGATTCAATGATTGATGTAAATGTTAAAGGCACATTATATACAATTCAATCAGCATTACCTACATTGTTAGAGCAATCTAGTGGACATATTATTAATATCGCATCTATCTCTGGCTTTGAAGTGACGAAGGGGAGTGCAATTTATAGTGCGACAAAAGCCGCTGTGCATTCCATAACACAAGGTTTAGAAAAAGAACTAGCTAAGACTGGAGTTAAAGTGACAAGTATTTCTCCAGGTATGGTTGAAACACCATTAACTGAGCATTACGATTTCAATGGACGTAAAAAATTAGAAGCACAAAATATTGCAGATGCAGCGATTTATGCATTAACTCAACCTAGTCATGTTAACGTAAATGAAGTAACGGTTAGACCAGTATAAATTTATTTCAATAATTTGGATAAAAAAAGAGTTTGTAGATTATCGTTTGGATATATCTACAAGCTCTTTAATTTTGTATATTAGCGTTTAAGCGTATCTCTTAGACGGCTCATCCAGTTACCGCCTCGTCTTGAACGTACAGGTTGACCTGTAGGATGTGTACTTTGTTTTTTTAATTCTTGTCCATGTTTAATTGCATTTTGCATTAAATAGACTTGAGAATTTAAAGGTGACAAATTATTTTCTATATAATGGTAATTGCCATGTTCATCTTGATAGCGACCTTTTTGGTTATCAGACAATTGTAAATTCATAAAGTCTAGTAAACGTGATGCAATGGTTTTATCTTCAACAGGGAAGAGTATTTCAACACGTTTAATCATGTTACGTGTCATTACATCCGCAGAAGATAAGTAGATACGTTCATCACCATTATTATGGAAATAATAAATACGTGAATGTTCAAGTAGTCTACCAACAATACTTACTACTTCTATATTTTCACTGATACCAGGAATACCAGGTTTCAAACAACAAATACCTCGTATAATTAATTGGATTTTGACTCCAGCTTGAGACGCTTCAAATAATTTCTCAATGATGGCTTTATCCGTTAATGAATTCATTTTCATCATGATTTTACCATTACCATGTTCTAAATGGCTGCTAATTTCTTTATCAATTCTATCAATGAAAACATCTCGTATATCGAAAGGTGCGACAATTAATTTTTTATAATCTGGTTTAACTGAATAGCCGCTTAAATAATTAAAAAAGTTAATGGCATCTTCAGCGATATCATTATTTGTCGTAATAATACCCATATCTGTATATAGTTTAGCAGTTTTATCGTTATAGTTACCTGTTCCTAAATGGACAAATGAAGTCAATTCGTTACCGATTTTTTTAACTACGAGTGCGATTTTACTATGTGTTTTTAAATGGGTCATACCATAAATCACATGGCATCCTGCATCTTCAAGCATACGTGCCCAATGGACATTATTTTCTTCATCAAATCTTGCTTTTAGTTCTACTAATACTGTTACTTGTTTACCTTTTTCAGCAGCTTCTTTTAAACTTTTAATAATAGGTGAGTCTTTACTAACTCTATATAATGTTTGTTTGATTGCTATAGTACTTGGATCATCTGCTGCTTCTCTAATAAAGTTTACAATCGGTTCGAATGATTCGTAAGGATGATGGAAGAAGATATCGCGTTCTAAAGCTAGTTGATACACATTGTTATAACCTAAAGATTTAGGCACTTGTGGCGTGTATTTCTCATATGTTAAGTAATAAAGTTTATTAGATAAATGATCTACTAAACCAAATAAGAATGTTAAATCTAACGGACCGTCTACGAAATAGATGTCATTTTCTTCTACTTCTAATTGTTCCATAATCCAACTAATATCTTCTCGTTCAGCAGTTCGTCCATCTACCTCCAATCTTACTGCAGCGCCACTACGACGTTCTTTTAAGAAACGTTCAATTTCAATAAGTAAGTCTTCCGCACCGTCTTCATGAATTGTTAAATCTGCATTTCTAGTTATTCTAAAGGTAAATGTATTTAAAACTTCATAACCAGAGAATAAGTAGTTAATGAAGTAAGTAACAACATCTTCAATCATTAGAACAAATTGCTTTGGACCTTCATTAAGTGTAATAAATCTAGGAATTAATGATGGAATTTGGACAATTGCTGAATTAATCGCATCTTCTGTATCTATATCTACGAAAATATTCAAACTTTTATTATTCAATTTTGGAAATGGGTGATAAGCATCAATACCTAAAGGCGTAAGAGTAGGTAGAATTCTTGTTTTAAATTCTTTTTCTAATTTTTCGCTTAGCATTTCTGATAAATCTTCAGGTTTCGCCATTTCAATATCATATTGACGTAATTCTTCAATCAACTCATTATAACGCTTATACTGAATTGCTACATAATCAGTATTTTTAACTTTTATCGCGTTTAACTGCTCTTGAGGTGTCATTTGTGCTTTATTTTCAGGTTTGTCATATCCCATTTCAACTTGATCTTTAAGTCCAGCTACTCGAACCATAAAGAATTCATCTAAATTTGAACTGAAAATAGATACAAAATTTAATTTTTCAAGTAGAGGGTTGTTCTTGTCATAAGCTTCTTGTAAGACTCTGTAGTTAAAGTCTAACCAACTTAGTTCCCGGTTGTTATAGTATTGTGGTAAATTAATATCCTTTTCTCCCAATTGAGTTTGCATAACCTCAACACACCTCATTGTTTATATATTTGCGTAGTCTAAAAGTATCATACGTTTGTTAAGATTTTGTAAAGGTAATCTTTACTTTACCATCAAGAATCTTTTCGATATGTTTTTTCTGACGGTTTGCTTGATATTCTTCAGCAATAGGTTCGCCTTTATAGAAGACAAATAGTTCATACTTATCGTCTTTTTTAGGTTTGAGTTCAACTTCTTCGACAAAGCTCGTGTGAGAAATATTTAAAGCATTCACAAATTTGATAATACCGCCTAAAGCTTGAATGGTATCGGTCTCTTTACTGTTAAACCATTCAGTTTCTTTACAATAAAATTTAAGTAATGACTTATTTTTGAAACTCGCTAATAGAGCCAATTTCACACGATCTTTATGTGAAAAGCCATTAATCATTGAGTTCGCGATAAGATAATACGTATGTGGAGAACTAGAATCTGAATCAATGAAACTACCTAGATAATAAAGATAAGCACCTTCAACAAATAATTCTTTGTCATTGTCATTAACTTTAAGATCTGAATGATTAAGTAATTGTGTAAGCAATGATTCTGCTAATTTAAGACGTCGGTTTGCACTACCTTCTTCAATATGATATTCGTTTGCTAGTTGACGTAATGCATCTTTTCTAACATTCTCTTTTGAAAATTCTTCTGGGTAGCGTTGACGTATCGCATTCATAATGTACCCTTCGCGAATACCTTTTCTTGAAAATGTAAATTGAGTCGCATCAATTTTTTTATAAAGTGTTTTAAACACTGACACGGAAGGTAAGATGATGTCTACTCGGTCACGACTTAAGCCGTCTAAATTAGTAAGTTCATCTCTAGAGCTTTTGCGAATAAGGTCAAAGACTTCTTCGATATCTTTATCTGACATCGTATAGTTGTGAACGCCACCGATAGGGTAAGAATGTTCTGATTGATGTATTCGTGCAACGTTACGTGCAGACCCTCCAACACCGACTAATGCAACTTTCTGATCTTTCAACCAGTCTAATTGATCAAATTGTTCTGACAAGAATTTTTCCATGCCTTTGATTGCTGATTTGTCATTATGATCTTTATCCCCGAAAAATTGACGTTTTAATGAAACAACACCAAAAGGAAAACTATGTGCTTCTTTTAATTGTTTGTCTTTAAATAAAGTGACCTCAGTAGAGCCACCACCTATATCTACAGATACACCGTCTTCAATGTCAGTAGTGTGAGTAATAGCGTAATAACCGTAAAATGCTTCGTCTTCTTCTGGTACAATTTTAATTTCTACACCAGTATCTTTTTTGACTTTTTTAATAATATCTTTTTGATTATTTGATTGACGAATGGCTGCCGTCGCAATAGGGTGTAATTCATCTACTTTAAATTTAGTAGCTACTTTATTGAAGCTACTTAGTGCCTCAGTTAGTACTTGAATACCTTCATCATTCATATCATTATCTTTAGTTAAATACTGACTTAGACGTGCTGGTGTCTTAATATTTAAGATTTCATTCAAGCCTGTTGCTTTATCAAATCCAAAAATAACCAGTCTAATAGTATTTGAACCAATATCTGTTAATCCAATACGTTCTTCCATCACTGCCTCCTATGTTTATGGGCTAAACAATATACCCCTATTTAATTTTATTTTACATGAGATATATAAAATGAAAAGATTTTTCAGACATTTTCCATAGAATTTTTGAAGATTTTAATTAACTTATAAAATGCGTTTACAAATAGATTATATAGCGAGGAGCAATCATTATTTTCTACAACAATAAAAGCCACCCTCATTTATAAATGAAAGTGACTTTTGTTATTATTTTAACACTTTTTATTATTTCACATGAATAGGTCCACCAGGTCCAACAGGAATTCCAAGGAAGAACCAAATGAGTGTAAATAATGTCCATACAATAGTTAAAGCAATGGAGTATGGCATAAGACTAGATAAAAGTGTACCGAGTTTCATGTTTTTATCATATTTTTGTGCATATGATAATAATAGAGGAAGGTAAGGCATCATAGGAGTGATTGGATTAGTAATAGAGTCGCCCACACGATAAATAACTTGAGTAAACGCTGGATGGAAACCAACTAAAACTAACATTGGAACAAAGATAGGTGCTAAGATACCCCATTTAGCTGAGGCGCTACCAATAAGCATGTTGACTAAAGCACTTAAGAAAATGACCCCGAGTATTAAGACGACTCCATTTTGATGTTGTAAAAGTTTAGCACCCTTAACAGCCGTAATAACACCTAAGTTACTCCATTCAAGGAACGCAAGTAGTTGTGCCGCAAAGAATACGATTACTATGAATGAACCCATAGATGCCATAGAATCTGTAATCATTTGTCCTAAATCTTTAGTGTTTTTAATTTCACGACTTAATACACCATAAATGACGCCAGGAACTAAGAAAACTACTAAAATAATAAGTCCGACACCATTAATTAATGGTGCGTCATCTAAAAGACTACCTGTTTTAGCATTACGTAAAAAGCTATGCTCAGGTATTGCACAAATGATTAATAATATGATGAGAGCTATAAAACTCATATTTGCCCAAAATAATGCTTTACGTTCGACAGGTGTAATATGAGAAGACGTTTCTTCCATATCTTCATGTGCATCTGAATCATCATATTTACCTAGTCTCGGAATAATTAACTTTGAAGTTACAAAATGAATCGTAGGTAATAAGACGACAACACTTGCAGCAATAAAGTACCAATTCATTGCGACATTAGTATGAATACTTTTAGATACAATTTTAGTAGCAGGATCTGTAAATGAATACACAAGTGCATCTTGCATACCAACAACTAAATTTGCCGCAAACCCACCAACCGCTGACGCATAAGCCATTGCTAGACCAGCAATAGGGTGGTAACCAATTTTAATAAATAACATTGCAGCTAAAGGCGGTAAAATAATAGTTGCTGCATCACCAGCCGTACTACCAAGAATACCTATTAAAATGATAGTAGGCACGATTAACTTCTTTGGCGCTTTATTTACTACAGAAATCATCAGTTTATCAAAATAACCAGATTTTTCAGCAGCACCAATACCAATCATGACACCTAATACCAAACCAAGTGTCGGGAATTCTGAAAAGTTCTTAATTGCATCATTCATAATCATCGCAAAACCGTCATGACTTAAAATACTTTTGATATGTATGGTTTCACCGTTACCAGGATGTTTAACAGAAACATTAAATAGTGAAACAAACCAAGTGATGATTGCGAGACCTACACACATTAAGAAAAATAACACAGTCGGATCAGGTAATTTGTTACCGACCCATTCTACACCATTTAAAAATTTACTAACGATTGATGGTTTTTCCTTTGCATTTGTTGCCATTCATGAACCACTCCTTAGTTAAATTATCTAAAAGTATAGCAAACATTACATGTAATGATAAGAATTTTCTGAAATTTAAATTGATAATAGAACTATTTAGTTTAAAAAGATGATTTGATAAATTCGTTCAAAAGAATTTTTGAATAAAGCGCTATCATTGTCATAACAGCGTTTAGACCTTTATAGGAAGTGGAAATATAATATTAAGATTCATTTTTCATGAAAAATATTAGGAGAGTGAAACAACATGAAACGTTTAGAAAATAAAATAGCCGTTGTGACAGGAGCAAGTACTGGTATTGGTCAAGCATCTGCTAAAGTTTTAGCTCAAGAAGGTGCGCATGTATTAGCATTAGATATTGCGGATGAATTAGATCAAACTGTTGAAGAAATTAAACAAAATGGTGGTCAAGCTACTGCATATAAAGTTGATATTTCAGATGAACAACAAGTGGAACAATTTGCGAATGATATGAAACAACAATATGGTCGTATTGATGTGATATTTAACAATGCAGGTGTTGATAATGGTGCTGGACGAATTCATGAATATCCAGTAGAAGTATTTGATAAGATTATGGGCGTAGATATGAGAGGTACGTTCTTAGTAACTAAATTCTTATTGCCATTAATGATGGATCAAGGCGGTTCAATTATTAATACAGCATCATTCTCTGGTCAAGCTGCCGACTTATATCGCTCAGGATATAACGCTGCAAAAGGTGCAGTGATTAACTTCACTAAATCAATCGCAATTGAATATGGTCGTGAAAATATTCGTGCCAATGCAATTGCACCAGGTACTATTGAGACACCGTTAGTAGATAACTTAGCGGGAACTGCGCAAGATGAAGCGGGTCAAACGTTCCGTGAAAATCAAAAATGGGTTACACCATTAGGTCGATTAGGTACACCAGACGAAGTAGGTAAATTAGTAACTTTCCTTGCTTCTGATGATAGTTCATTTATTACAGGAGAAACAATTCGTATTGATGGTGGCGTCATGGCATACACATGGCCAGGTGAAATGTTAAGTGATGATAGTTGGAAAAAATCTATTAAATAAATAGTTGAAAACATCATATAATATAGAAAAGTCTGGGACATAAATCCCAAAATTATAGCACTAAGATGATTAAAAAATCATCTTAGTGCTTTCTTTATGCCCAATACTTCGTATTGTATGGCTTCGCATTCTGTACTGAACCCCAAAAGTTGGACTCTG
>NZ_KV791864.1:0-574 GCF_001808005.1 Staphylococcus sp. HMSC13A10
CCACTGATGACTGTGGTCGTGATGTGAACAAGGATTTCTAGCATAGATTAGCACCTCCTCTCTGCGTCTGAATTGACGCCTGAGAGATAGGCAACCTTTATATTATACCATCTGTAATGGATGAGTTACAGATAACTTCCGATAAGCCATCTTATTTATATAAAACCTATATTATCATCGTGGTCAAAATGGGTGGACTTGCTATTTATCTTAAATTCTTTTTCATTTTTTAAATTTTATTCGATAACTTTGATAGAAATAGGAAGATTGATTTTGCCTCTTTTACTTTTACCATTGACTAATCATAGATAGCCCATAAAAGCGCCACACCTTTAACACATTGTATAGCTCTACAGTCACTATCATAAATGTTACTCATCCCAATCAATTTGCAGCTGCTTTAAAAAAGCTTCTCGATCCTTTTCTAGTTGAGGATCTATATCACTTCTAACCTTTTTAGTATATGTTCGATCTTCTAACCATTGTGGTGTTTTTTCTCTACTAATATATTGTCTTGAATCGACTGTATTTTTACTTTTAGCGTACTTTTTATTATAGATACGATTTTCAGGTT
>NZ_KV791865.1:0-4440 GCF_001808005.1 Staphylococcus sp. HMSC13A10
GCCATAGTTGGGAACCACCAACCTTGAGACATGACGCCCCAAACCATCACAGGGAAGGGTATAACAAATAGTAATAAAATTAATTTCTTACGTGTAGTAAATGTTTGTTGCTGATTATCATGCTCCATGACAGACCATTGTTGATTAAATGTATCTTTATCTTCATAACTATATGAGGCTTCAGGGTTCTTTTTAATCTTTTTACAGTACCAATAGAGGTAACCTATAACAAACATGGCTCCGATAATACAACCGGCAACACGCCAGTACAATCCTTCAGCAAAAGTTGTACCAGCTGCATTAGAAGCGATAACCACTGAAAATGGATTGATTGTTGAGAATGTTGATCCCATAGAACTCGCCAAAAAGATAGCTCCTACACAAACAATAGAATCATATCCCATTGCGATAAATATAGGGACAAGAATAGGGTAGAAGGCTACAGCTTCTTCTTCTATACCACATAGTGTTCCACCAAGTACCATTAATATAGAAACAAAGAAGATTAAAAGAAATTCTCTCCCTTTTGTCTTTTGAGTTAATGCGAGAAGTCCGGATTCAAAAGCACCACTCGCTTGAACAACACCAATTAAACCACCTAGTATAAGTATAAAGACCATAATATCAGCAGCTTCAATTGTTCCGTTAACCATGCTACTTGTAATGTCAGTTAATTTAGCAGGATGTTGATCTAAACGTTCATAAGTATTTGGAATAGAAACAGGCTTATTAATCGCACCTGAAGTGAACTGATTAATATCAATTTTGACACCCATTTTGTCTAATTCCTGTTGTGTTGCTTTATGTGTTTCAACTTTACCTTGAGGATTTTCGACCTTTAATGAGTGATCTTCATAAGATAATTTTGAATACGAACCTGCTGGAATCATCCAAGTTGCTAATACAGCTAAAATGGTTAAAATGAATAAAATTGCAAAGGCACCAGGCATTTTCAACTTGAACTTTCTCTTAGGTGAAGATGTATGCTTTTCTTTTTTTATTTGTTCTGCTTTCATAAAATCTCCTCCTACCCAAATTCTATATTGATGAATTATTATAAATAAATATGCATTTAATTCCAAACAATTTAAGCATAACATGGATAGAGATAAACAGTGAGGAAAATTTAACATTTATGAGCAAATATTTATAAATTTAAAAATTTGTAAAAAATAGAGGATAAGACTTTAACTTAGTATAAAAGTAAGAGACTATAAGAAATTATGAATAAGAATATATTATTAATATGACTGACAAAGTCTTTTTTTAAAGATAAGTAAGTTTGAAGTTTGTATACTAATTACTTATTAAAAACAATAACAACCTAATACAAGGGTGTAAATGTCACTATTGTACTGGTTGTTATATTGATATCCTAACTAGGATTGAATATATCTTTTCAAATGTTTGGCAGTTACGGATTGTTCTATATCTAGTAATCCTTTTGGCTCACCACTATATAGTAATTGTCCGCCCTTATCGCCAGCATAAGGGCCAATATCTATAAACCAATCCGCTTGAGTCATCATTGTTAAATTATGTTCAATTAAAATAACGGTATTACCTTCTTCAATTAAATGGTTAAAGCATTCAATTAAAATGGGCAGGTCATCTTCATGAAGTCCAGTAGTGGGCTCATCAAAAATAAATATCGCATCATGTACAGTTTCTGTTAAATATTTACTTAATTTAACACGTTGAATTTCACCACCAGACAATGTATCAAGGGACTGTCCAAGTGTCATATAATACAATCCAGTGTTGGCTAGGGCTTGTAAAGGTTGCACAATATGATTGTCATCTTTAAATTTCTCAATAGCTTCTTGAACTGTTAAAGATAAAATATCTGCAATAGAATAGCCATTTACTTTAGCTTCAAGCACTTCAGGACGATATCTTGTACCACCGCACATTTCACATGTTTGAGAAAAATCGGGCATAAATGCTAATTCAGTTTTAATAACTCCTTTACCATGACACTCTGGGCATGCACCTTCTGAATTATAACTAAACATACTTTTCTTTAAGCCAGTTTGCTCACTAAAGAACGCTCTTACATCATCAAAGATATTTAAATAAGTTAGTAGATTCGAACGGTTTGAAGCATGAGCAGGCTTCTGATCGATAAATATAGCTTGCTCATCTTTTTCAAATGCTGTTGTAATTAAAGAACTTTTACCAGAACCAGCTACGCCTGTAACAACAGTCATCGCATATTTAGGTAATTGAGTCGTAATATGTTGTAAATTATTTTTAGAAATATCCTTAATATCTAACATATCAGATGATACTCTTATATTTTCTTTTAGATTATGAGAGCGATGCAACGCTTGTCCAGTACTCGTACTAGATTTAAGTAAGTCTTGGTAACTACCTTCAAAAGTAATTTGTCCGCCATCTTTACCGGCTAATGGCCCAATATCGATAACATGGTCGGCAGTTTTAATGACATCAGGGTCATGTTCTACGACGAGTACTGTATTTCCTTTGTCTTTTAAAGATTGAATTAAATCATTAATTCGTTGAATATCTTCAGGATGCAGTCCAACACTTGGTTCATCAATAATATAAACTAAATCGCTCAATGGACTGTTGAGATGACGAATAAGTTTGATACGTTGCGATTCACCACCAGATAATGACGTGGTTTCACGAGATAAAGTTAGATAATTGAGACCTACATAACTAAGTGATTCAAGCTGTTTTTTTAACGGTTCGATAATTACTTGTGCTTTAGTAGAATGAATCTTATGTAAAAAGTCTAACGCATCATCAATTTGTAAATCAGTAAAATCAGCAATATTCATACCATTAATTTTACAACTTAGTACTTTATCATTGAGACGTTTACCATGACAATCTGGGCATGCACGTTTATGAACAACACGTTCTATATCTTTAGCAAATCTTTTTTTCTCAAAATTATCATTTAGTAAAAATGAGCGTCTGAATCTATGAATTAAACCTTCAAATTTTGCGGTTCTGGGCCAATTAGAAGGAGGATTTTTAAGTTTTGTTGGTTCAGTATATAAAAGTGTATCTAATTCTTCCTTAGTATAATCTTTTAACTTTTTATCGTTATCAAACAGTCCAGTATATAAATAACGTTTCCCTCTCCAACTATCAGGTCGGAAAGATGGAAAATTGATAGCATCTTCATTTAAAGATTTGTCAAAATCAATTAATTCATTTAAATCAATATCCTCTACATAACCTAAGCCTGAACAAGTTTCGCACATACCTTTTGTATTGTTAAAGGAAAAGACATCAGAATAACCTACAAATGGTTCTCCTATACGTGACCATAATAAACGCACTGATGCATAAATATCAGAAATCGTCCCAACTGTGGAACGAGAATTTCCTCCTAATCGTTTTTGATTAATAATCATTGAAACAGGTAAGTTTTGAATTTGATCAACATCAGGTTTTGAAAATTGACTCAATTGATGTTGTATATAACTTGAATAGGTCTCATTGAGTAAACGCTCAGATTCAGCTGCTAGTGTATTAAATACTAAAGAAGACTTACCGGAGCCAGACCTCCCTGTAAAAACTGTAAGTTGATGTTTAGGAATAGTAACATCAATATCTTTTAAATTATTTTGTTTGGCGCCAACGACTTTAATATCTGACATATGCCTTCACCTCTTAGTCGACTTTACCCTAAAATTGATATCCAACTCGTTTAATGTTTGTATTTTAAGATTAACTATTAATATATAAAGTATATCTAGGTAAAAAATAAAAATTATATAAAATTGGAATTGATGATTGACTTTTTGTACAAAAATTCGTAACATTTTAATAAATAACCAGTTAAAGTAAGCGTTGGTTTTAATGTAAAAAGGATTTTTTATTTTAATGCTTTTGAAAGCGCTTACTATTAAATGAGAAAGGATGGTCATTATGAAAGCTTGGTTTACTAAACTATTTGAATTTTTACCACGTGCAATCATTAATTTATTTATCTAGTCACATAGAATTGATTTGAAAATTAAAAATAAAATAGAGGTGCTGAATATGAAAAATAGAGAAAATAAATATAGTATTCGTAAATTTAGCGTAGGAACATCATCGATTTTAATTGCAGCCTTATTATTTATCGGTGGCGGTTCTGCACAAGCAGCTGAAAATCAAGATCAGGGAAATCTAGATTCTGAAGCTAAACAAGCACAATCTATTGGGGAACAACATGGGAATGATGTTAAAGATGAACAATTAAATCAATCTAGTGAATCAAAAAATAATAATGATAATGTTGAAGTACAGAATAATAATAAAAATGAAGAAGTAAAATCAAATTTACATAATGAATCATCTGTTGAGTTAAAAAATAATAATACAAATGAACAAAGAGTAGACAAAGAAGTAGATCCGGAATACAACAAAGCAGACAAAGAGAAGCAAGTCGACCCGGAATACAACAAAGCAGATAAA
>NZ_KV791866.1:0-634 GCF_001808005.1 Staphylococcus sp. HMSC13A10
TTGACATCCTCCACGCCCTAAAGGACGTGGATCCCTACTGCGTTCAGACTGATGTCTGAATCACCTCGGCGGGTTCCTGCTTCGACGGGCGGTCTGACTGCACCCTCCCTCCACAGGCAAGCACGGCATGTCCTGCCGCTAAAATGTTACGTGCCCCGTTGATATCAGCATTCGCTGTATATCCACATTCAAGGCACTCGAATTGACTTTGTGACTGGCGGTTTTCCTTTGCTGTATGACCACAGCAAGCGCACTTCTGACTGGTGTAGGCAGGGGGTATTGCCAGTACCTGACCACCTCGCCAGAGCTGCTTGTACTCAAGCTGACGGCGCATTTCATACCAGCCCTGCTCCAGTATTGAGCGGTTTAAACCAGATTTAGCTTTTACGTTCCGTCCATGCCGTTCTGTCGTACCTTTTGCCGATTTAGACATGTTACTGACCTTTAAGTCCTCAATGACAATCATTGCGTGGTTTTTGCTGATTTCACTGGTGACTTTGTGAAGGTAGTCTTTCCTGATATTGGCAATATGAGAATGCAGACGTTGAATTTTGCGCTTTTGTTTTTGCCAGTTGGCACTGAATTTGATTTTACGGCTTAATTTCCGTTGAAGCCTTGCCAGCTTTCGCTGGTT
>NZ_KV791866.1:654-1151 GCF_001808005.1 Staphylococcus sp. HMSC13A10
CTGGTTGACTTTAAAACTGCTGACGGGCGGGTATACCGTACCGTCTGAAAGCGTGGCAAGTTTTGTAACGCCTGCATCAAGCCCGACTATTGAGGTTGATTCATGTTGTGGTTCTGTCGCTTCATACTCAGTCTGAATGCTGACGTACCATTTACCGCATGACTGACTGACCGTGACGTTTCTCACTTCTCCGACGACTTCACGACTGTTGCGGTAGCGCATCCATCCCAACTTTGGCAATGATATACGACTATTGGATTGATCGAGCTTCACGCCCTGCGGGTAGCGAAAAGCGTCATTTTTACCGCGTTTCTTGAATCGAGGAAAAGCGGTACGTTTCTGGAAAAAATTCTTGTAAGCCCGTTCCAAATCTTTAAGTGACTGTTGTAACGGTTGTGATGGGGCTTCCTTCAACCATTGTGTCTCTGTGTCAGATTTCCACTCAATGAGCCATGAAGCCATTTTTGTATAGGGAATGTATTTATTCCCTGCTTCGT
>NZ_KV791866.1:1171-1804 GCF_001808005.1 Staphylococcus sp. HMSC13A10
CTTCGTAATTCTCATTCTGACGTGCTAATGCCCGATTGAAAACAAAACGACAAGCCCCTGCAAAGCGTCTCATCTCACGCTCTTGCTGACCATTGGGTCTTAACTGGAATTTAAAGGCTTGTAGACGTTTCATATTACCTATTATACTTTGGTCTATGAAAAATGAAACTAATATTCGCCGTGGCAGACATTGTGTATTCCTGATGCACGTCCATTTGGTCTTTGTCACAAAATACCGGCGAAAAATATTTGTTCAGGATGCCATTGAAAAATTGCGAGGCTACTTTGCCAGTGTTTGTGCTGATTTTGATGTTGAACTGGTTGAAATGGATGGGGAACGGGATCACGTTCATTTACTGATTAATTACCCGCCAAAACTGGCGATATCTAATCTGGTTAACAGCCTTAAAGGGGTATCGAGTCGATTACTTCGACGTGATCGTCCTGATATTGCCCAACGTGATTACTACAAGGGGGTTCTTTGGTCGCCGAGTTATTTCGCGGGGAGTTGTGGTGGCGCACCAATATCCATTATCCGCCAGTACATTGAGCAACAGGAAACACCGAGTTAGTTAAAAAACCGCGCCTTATATCCCCGACCTGAAGGACGGGGTTTTACGGTGCTTTGGATAA
>NZ_KV791867.1:0-964 GCF_001808005.1 Staphylococcus sp. HMSC13A10
GCATTTTTCGCAAATGATGGTGCAGCTTTAATCTTAACGCCCATTGTATTAGCGATGGTAAGAAATCTAGGATTTAATAAAAAAGTGATTTTCCCTTTTATTATTGCCAGTGGTTTTATTGCTGATACTACATCACTACCTCTAATTGTAAGTAACTTAGTTAATATCGTTTCTGCAGATTACTTCGATATTGGATTTATTGAATATTTTAGTCGAATGATTATTCCTAATATATTCTCTCTGATTGCTAGTATTCTCGTTTTATGGTTATATTTCAGAAAATCTATACCTAACACGTTCGATACAGAAAATCTTACAGATCCTAAAAATGCAATTAAAGATCCTAAATTATTTAAGATTTCATGGATTGTATTAGCAATATTACTAGTGGGATATCTTGTTAGTGAGTTTATTCAAATTCCTGTATCAATCATTGCTGGTATTATTGCTATTATCTTTTTACTGTTAGCTCGTAAATCTAAATCAGTTCATACAAAACAAGTGATTAAAGGCGCACCATGGAACATCGTTCTATTTTCTATTGGTATGTACTTAGTCGTATTTGGTTTAAAAAACGTAGGAATCACAACAATTTTAGCTGATGTATTATCCAATATTTCAAGTCATGGATTATTCAGCAGTGTTATGGGCATGGGCTTTATATCAGCATTTTTATCATCAATTATGAATAATATGCCTACGGTTTTAATAGACGCTATTGCTATCGGACAATCTAATGTAGTAGGTACTATTAAAGAAGGTATGGTTTATGCGAATGTAATTGGTTCTGATTTAGGACCTAAAATTACGCCAATTGGTTCTTTAGCAACATTATTGTGGTTACATGTCTTAACACAAAAAGGTGTGAAGATTTCATGGGGAACATACTTTAAAACTGGAATTATCATTACTATTCCAGTCCTATTTATAACACTCTTAGGTTTATACCTTACACTAATCATAT
>NZ_KV791868.1:0-533 GCF_001808005.1 Staphylococcus sp. HMSC13A10
AGTTAAGGGCCTTCTGAATCTCAATAAATATTCTCGGCATAAATGCTGTGCTATAATAAATATACGTCTTCTCTTAGCATTTCATAGTATTATCCTCGTTTATTATACTTATAATTATAGGGGAAGGCTTAGAGCTATCCTTTTGATAGCTCTTTATTTTTGACGTCAAAGATTATTCACAAAGCTTTTCAACCCCAAAAATTGTGATATAATACATATAGCATAATAACTCTTATCCAATTATTAGAAATTTGCTATTAAGACTTTAAAAACCACTCACTAATTTTAGTGAGTGGTTTTTTTGCTAAAATAGATTTCAAGCAAAGCTATCCTTATATAGTTTTATATTCAAAATTGTTTATTAGCTTTTAAAAAGCAAATGTGAGCCGTATATTAATTATCACTAAAATCAACAAAGGTTAAAAATAGTTCTGTACTTATGACATTATTAAGTGTATAGTTAATCTAACGTAATCAAAGATCGTGAATTAAATTGTAGTGTATTGATTTGAATATCCTCTTTTTTAGTTATG
>NZ_KV791869.1:0-1087 GCF_001808005.1 Staphylococcus sp. HMSC13A10
AGTATTCATAACTGTAAGTATAAGTATAAATAATTATGTAAATAGAGATATGAATATGATAATAAGTAAAATAGTAAATAGGATAACAAATAAGCAATATATGTCCCTAATCATAATTATAGAGCAAAGTTGGTTGTTTACTTATAAACGTAAATAAGAACGCAAATAAAGACGTAAGTAAAGATATAAGTATTAAGTTAAATAATTAAAATTAATGATTAAAGGAGCGTTTTAATATGGCTAACACTAAAACACAGAAGATATTAAGTATCTCAAAAACAAAAAGTGAGAATATCGCAAAATGGTTTGTCAGTGACGCACAGTGGAAATTATTAGCTGAACATTTAGAGTTAGGTAAAACAGCTATCTTCAAATATAAGAAACTAATCAAGATCAAAACTGAAGAAAAGGACGCACTTTATGCGTTAGGGGATATCTTCACGTTGAATCAACTAAACACTGTCATTGAGCTATTTAACGACGCTATAGAACACCCTGAAAAGTATAAAAAACCGAAGAAAAAATCTGACGTCGATTTAAAAGCACAAGCTGACGTAATACAAAAACATACGAAAGATATGAATATGGATTATTTAGGTTATCAAGGATAAGCCGACGGCAACGAAAGAGAAGCCGAAATAGAAACCGAAAACAAAACAGATAAACGGGCTCAAACCCCTACCAAATCAGAAGTTATCGCTAAACATAATGCTGAGCGTAAGGCGATGAAAGAAGAAATAGAAGTTTTGCCTAAAGATAGCCAAGAGCGAATGGAAAAAGAACGAGCGTATAAGCAATCAGAAGGTGATAGAATCGCTGAATTTTGGGACGCACAAAAGCGAGAACAAGAAGATAAATAGGAGTGAATAGCGATGGCTAAGGTATGGAGATACACAATCAAATTACCACCTATGGGGACACCGAGACCTCGTACAAGACGTTTAGATGATGGGCGTACTATCACGTATTATGATCAGTCTTATAGTGATTATTTAGACGCAATACAAGACGAATTAGCGAAAGATAATGCGATAAATGATGATTTCTATGATGTAATAAATACCGAGTTAGGCGTGAAAGCCGAAAT
>NZ_KV791870.1:0-114 GCF_001808005.1 Staphylococcus sp. HMSC13A10
GTGGCAAAACTACTCCTTTTATGTGGCAAAACCACTCCCTTTAACACCTTGAATCCATTGTCTCTCTAAGTATAAAACAATCCCTAAAAAGGTTTTAAAAATATTTATAAAAAT
>NZ_KV791870.1:1114-4087 GCF_001808005.1 Staphylococcus sp. HMSC13A10
AAAAGAGCGACGTTTATAAGGCAGTAGCCACGATGAAAAAAATTTGTAAATACCATGTTACATACATTTATACTTATATGGTTATTTATATATGTATCATTACACCACTATTGTACAATTTAAAGTACGTTATAATGATTGAAGCTTTATGTAAAATAAGTATATTAATTATTTTAAAATTATTTTCGATACACAGACATTGATTAAAACGTTAAAGCAAACCAAACATGAAGGTAGTACAGTTTGAATTAATAAAAAACATCAACTCGAAGTATAGACGTATCTCCTAAGCATACATCTATAGAAAAATATAAGTCTTATGTTTATATTGGTGGATTTGAAAGTTTATTCATGAAAATAGAAAGGGAATAACTTTCTAATGCTGGACTAGTCCACTTTTTTGCTTTCATCTTAATAAATACATAAATGAAGCAATTATTATTGCCCTCGTACTTATAAACGAAGGCTTATTTTTTTGACTTCGAATCATTAGAGAATCTAAAACACAAAAATGATTAGAGGGATTATCATTTTTAATTTCATAGATTTAATAAACTTTTCAATCTATCATTTACTTCTATTACCTTTTCAGTTGTCAATATATCAAAATGTCGATATGAACGAGCATGTATATCAACAGATTTAATTTGTGTGCAGTCGATAACACCATTTATATGTTGATTTTTAGTCTTCACTAATACATCTGTTGGGTATTGCTCATCGTATCTTTTTGTAATAGGAATAACCCAAGCAAAACCGGAAACCTTATTAAATTCAGTATCACTTATGACTAAACAAGGACGATAGTTTTCTTTTTCATTACCAATGACTGGATTAAAATCTCATTTAATTAAATCATATTGATTTACCATAATTCACGTCCAACTGGTTGACCCCAATCATACTCGTTATGATCATATTTACCACCACTTTCAACAAAATCTCTTCATTTTTCTTTAAAGGAATCGGATTTAGTTAAAACAATTTGTCCTGATTTGACTTTTACTTCTATATCATCGCCAACTTTTAATCCTGCTTCCTGTAATGTATTTTTCTTTAAGCTAATTGCTTGTCCGTTTCCGCTTTTATATATTTTCACATATGTTGTTTGCACAAAATAAGCCTCCGTTAGTAATTTACGTGTCTTTACATAAATTATAATATGTTTACATCGATTTACCATTATCCTATCCTGCTTCAACTTCAATATACGACACAATGCATCAGTGTTCATTGTTAACCTCTCCGTAATTTTTTTGATTTTGTTCTAACTCTAATTGAAATCAATATAATTTTTCGGTACTATCTAACATTAATTTGTTCAGTTGGCGTTCGCCACTTCGTAAACGTTGAATACTTGATGCCGTCACACCTGTTTTTTGATGAATATAATACGCAGATAAATCGCTATTTAGGAGTCTTTCAATTGTTTCGATAATCATATTAAATGAGTGAAACGTTTAGAAAATACTAAAAGTAAAAGATTATGAATAAGGCTAGGGCGATAACAGAAACACCTATCATATAGTTACAGAATGTTTTGATTTTGATTCGAGTAATTTTTGTCATTTTTATCACCTCATTTTATAGTTGAGGTAAGGGAGGAGAATATCCCCCGATTACCTAATGAATATAACTTAATATTAGTTTGAATGTCAGTTGGCATGCAGTAAAGGAGATAGTGCTTTTTTATTGATTTTGAACATAAAAAAGATGACCATCGCAACAATCATCTCAAGTACACTCTTCAGATATGTACCGCAATTTGATATTTATCTCCATACATGCAATTCATACTTAACGGACTTATATGGACGGCTGAGAGGGCTTAAAATTCAAATTCATTGTGGTTTTTTCTGCCATCAACAATTTTATATATTTTAAACCGTGATTCGATGTTTCTGATGTCCTCAACCACATATTTGAGTATCTTTTCATTGATAGCTTTCATGTATACGTTTAACAAATATTAAATATCAGTATGAACGCAGTCACTAAATTCAAAAAGAATTAATAAAATAGGGACTTATTGATGTTACTTCAAAAATGGATAAATAACGTCTTTACATCTACATGCCTAAAATCAAGGATCAACAATTCTATTATTATAATAAAGAAAAGAAATTCAACAAATACACATATGACCGTTTCATAGACGTATTGAACATCAAATCAAAGCATACACTAAAAAACATATTAATACCCTAATGAAACACAAGCTATTAATCGTGAGCAATGTAGGAACTACAACTTAAGATATAAATGTTGAACAAAATGAGTCAAAGAATGTAGATACTAAATTACACAATAATAAGAATAATTCATCTGATTCACACAATATGCATTTAGTAACACTATAAACATAATCAACTCTACGGAACAAATTATTGCCTTGAAGATTTGAAGAGTGAAATTGAAGAAATCTTAATCCGTGTAAATCGAAAATAGAAAATACACAATAAAACGATTACTAAAGTATATAATTATCTATTTATAAGTATTAAAGGAGCATTTACTCAAAGATACGAAGAAGATTATAACAAAGATGTTATTACAAAAAGTCCAAAAAAGGCTTTATTTGGACATCCATAGAATATTGTGACTGCGCTAATTAAATCTATGATTAATAGATGATACAAGTTTTATATAAGACCTTGAGTTGCAGAAATAAAATGATTTATCTAAATTAATAATTTTTAATTGGAATATAGATGAGCACAAACATACACATCAATATGCTGATGTGTATGTTTGTGCGCTGTCCTTATTACTTTATTTAAAGGAAAACAGTATATAGTATTACTGAAACTAAGTAATACTAAAATATAAAGTCTTATATTTTGTTTACTGCTCTAATTATTTCTTCTTTTGTTAGATCAATAATAGACTGATATTTTTCTTTATTAAGATCTAGTTTGCTTATTTCAATTTCAATTTTTTCTAATTCTTCAATTATATACTCTCCTTGAGACA
>NZ_KV791871.1:0-626 GCF_001808005.1 Staphylococcus sp. HMSC13A10
GTAGGTAATCGTTTATCTAGTACCTCTGCAGTTTGCTTGAATAGATCTTTATAAGTCATATGACTAGGTCCACCAATATCTATCGATTCGTTCTCATTTGGATTACGCTCTACAATTTTATATAAACCGTCAATCACGTCGTCTATTGCAACTGGCAATGTTATATTATAAGCCCATTTTGGTAGTAACAGGCCAGGTAATCTTTCTACTAATTTTTTTAATATAGGGTAAGAACTTCCTTTAGAACCTATAATCAAACCAGCTCTTAAAGTACTTACTGGTACACCATATGATCCTAAAATCTGTTCGCATTCTAAACGGCTTCTTAAATGTGGTGATAATTCATTTGTATTAGGTATCAAACCACTCATAAATACAATATGCTGAACTTTGTTATAACTTGCGGCTTTAGCAAAATTATCAGCTAATAATGCATCCATATCTTCAAAGCTCGCCTGCGTTAACTTAGCTGAAGGCATCATAGAATGGACAAGATATATAGCGATATCAATATCCTCCATTACCTCAGTGATTTCATTTAAATCAAACAAGTCAGCTGCCTTCCAAGTAACATTTTGTTCATTTGATTTATTTTCTATATTTCTAGAAATAGCTATAATTTCATA
>NZ_KV791872.1:0-149 GCF_001808005.1 Staphylococcus sp. HMSC13A10
TCTGCATCAGCATCAGCATCTGCGTCTGCGTCTGCATCTGCGTCGGCATCAGCATCAGCATCTGCATCAGCATCTGCGTCGGCGTCTGCATCTGCGTCGGCGTCTGCATCTGCGTCTGCATCAGCATCTGCGTCTGCATCTGCGTCTGC
>NZ_KV791872.1:1149-1514 GCF_001808005.1 Staphylococcus sp. HMSC13A10
GCGTCTGCGTCTGCGTCGGCGTCAGCATCAGCGTCGGCATCTGCATCTGCGTCGGCATCGGCGTCAGCATCAGCATCAGCATCAGCATCAGCATCTGCGTCTGCATCTGCGTCTGCGTCGGCGTCAGCATCTGCATCTGCATCTGCGTCAGCATCTGCGTCGGCGTCAGCATCTGTATCATCTTTATAGAAACCACTATCTAAAGTCATGTCATCATGACCGTCAATAGTTACAGTTACTGATCCACCATTTGAATCTAACGAACCATCTCCAACATTAATTTTAGTTGGTGTATAACCTTCAGGTGTTTCAAATGAAACTTGATATGTTTCACCATCATATAAATTATCAAATTCATAATGTCC
>NZ_KV791872.1:1534-2966 GCF_001808005.1 Staphylococcus sp. HMSC13A10
TCAAATTCATAATGTCCATTTTCGTCTGTTCTCACTGATTTTGAAGTGCCATCTGGATAAGTTAATGTTACTAGTACGTTACTGATTGGTTTTTCTTTTTCATCTGTACCTTGAACACCATCTTTGTCAACATCTTCCCATACATAGTCACCTATTTTATATGTTTGCTCAGGCGCCTCTTCTCCATTACCTCCACCTTGGTCATTAGTACTAATAATACTATTCGTATAACCAGCATAAGATAAAATACCATCATTAGTTGTTGTCATTCTAACACCTTGTTGTATTGCTAAACTATCCTCTGCTCCAGGTGTATATTTACTTTTCACCTTGATGATATAAGGTGAATTTATATTTCCAAAATCAACCATAGCTTGATTATTAGAATAATTTTTATCAATATTCACTTGATTTGTTACATCTTCATATTGACTATAATCATAAATTCTATTACTTTGCGGTAATTTTTGGTCTGGTTTAGCCTTATATACTTTAATATCAGTGCTATTGTCTATAATAGTGCTACCCTCACCATTGAAAAATCCACCATCATTATACACGCCCGCACCTCTAATTAAAACTTTAGCGTTTTGAGCATTTAAACTAAGTGGATTCACATAAACTGTTTGTTCTACAGTGTTGTCGTCTAAATCTAACTGTGAAAAAATAGATTGAATATTCGACGCACGTTCAACAATAGGTCGTTGGTAACTAACATTAAAAGTTTTATTTATTGGCTCATTAGCAGTTGCAAATGTTAAATCTACTGTTTCTTCATTTGGCACTTCTTTTTTATCAATAAAAGAATTCATAACTAATTTTGCATTTACATTTTCATACTTATCAACGTAATCTGTAAAAGTGTAAGTGGATGTTTTATTAGTATTATCAAATGATCCTGTAGCAATAACTTCTCCCGATGGATCCATAATATCAACTGGTGTATGGTCATCTGTTAAATCAGAAGGAACAGTTCGAGGATCATATTTTACAGTCATGGTATCTCCAGATTTTACATCATTATCGATTTTAAAATCAGTAGTATAAGTGATGTTTTCACCATCATGAGCACTGATTATACCATCTTCTCTCCCACCTTCAGTAATTGACTGATTAGTTACTGTAATTAAATCATTAACATTTTTACCCTGCTTTTGTGCTTGAGTTTCATTTAATGCAACTCTAGAACGAGGTTCAATAGAACGTGGTGCTGTTGCTTCTGCAGGTGTTGCATAAGCAATATCTTTATCTTGGTCATTAGATGATTCGTCATCGCCATTTTCTAAAGTTGAGTTTTCTAAAGAATCAGAATTAACTCCAACATAATCAGGTGCTTCACTTGCTGAATCGTCATTTGTTGCTTCTTCTTTTGCTGGTGTTTCGTGTGGTGCTTCACTTGTTGAATCGTCATTTGTTGCTTCTTCTTTTGCTG
>NZ_KV791873.1:0-1317 GCF_001808005.1 Staphylococcus sp. HMSC13A10
TGATTAAAGTTCGAGGCCGTGGTCTCGATCGTTGTTAATAATTCGTCGTGACGCTTGTTTCGCTCGTTCTCTCTCTTCTCGATCTCTTCGAGCCTTTTCATCAGCAAGTCTTGCTGATTCTGCAGCTTGTCTGCTACGCTCAAGCTCATTTGTATCTTGGGCGAATTGGTCCCAATCTGATTGAGTGACGCCTGTATCTCGTTCAGTTGATTCATCACGACTTGAAGTTGGTCGTTTTGGCTGGCATTCGGTGTCTGAGTCTCGTTCTTGTTGTCTCCGTCGTTGAATTTGTCTTTCAAAGCCATCTTCGATACCTCCTTTATTGTAATCTTCGCCGAGTTTACGCCCACGCACCTTTTTATCTTCGGCTAAGTGTCGATAGGTAATGCTTTTGGGTGTGACACGTTCAATTTCAATACCATATTGGTTTAAATGTTCTTTGAATTCGTTCATATTCGTTGCTTGTGATTGATCGATGGCCTCTCTGATTTCATCTTTCCATGAATATTGGGCTGTTGATTTCGTATTAGGGTCAGCAATCGCTTTTTCCGTTTGGGTGTAGCGTAAGCGTGCTGTGTCTTTGTTTGGTACGCTTAAACCGTGTTCCATGCAAACCTCATCATTGAAATTTCTGACATTACGTAACGCTTGTTTATTATTGTTAAATTTCTTACCTGTTTCGAGGTCAATTGAATTGATCACGATATGATTGTGTACATGGTCTGTATCGGCATGCGTATAGACCGCCACTTGATGATTGGGTGCGAGCTTTTCAGCGAGTGCTAAGCCTAATTGATTACATTGTTCGGGCGTGACTTCGCCAGGTTTAAACGATTGGATAATGACATGCCCTTGATTCCCATCGGTTTTACCATATAACTCACGAGTGGCTTTGAAACTTGATTTGGCATAGTCGACATCACAATTTAAGCCACTTTTTTCAACGGCTCGTTTCTCAGCATAATTAATGGCCCGTGATGTTGATTTGGTGGCACTTAATTTAGTCGTTGCCATCATTATCACTTCTTTTTTGTTTAGGAGCAAAATAGTCAATTAAAATTCTAAAAATAAAAACACTTCCCCAAAAACTTAAAATGCTCCATATGTTATCAAAAATGTTTATTTTCATTATCCATAGCACAACAATAAGAATGGTATAAAACGTAAAATAAATACCGTTTAAAAGCCACCTTAATTTAGTTTGTTCCATATCTCATCTAACCTTTCACGTAATTCGCTGATATTACGCGCTAATGCTTCATAGTTCGGCGCTTCGTGTTGATGTTGGTTGCAATATTTGGCAATTTGATTGGCATT
>NZ_KV791874.1:0-1347 GCF_001808005.1 Staphylococcus sp. HMSC13A10
TTTATATATATACTTACAAGTTTATTTTTGTGTATACACAAAAATAAACCCTATTAACAAATCAAATTCTTTGTTAATAGGGTTTTCCTAACTTCCCCTGCATTTATCTGAAATATTATATGTAAAACTAGTTTACATATAATTGTTTTATAATCTCATTTAAAAATTCTGAAGATGATGAATAATTATTTTCTTCAACTAACTCATCTAGTTTTTTTCTAACTGAAGGCTGTAACATAAATTGATATCTCTTTTTCTTTTCTTTAATTTTATCCCTTTTTAATCTCTATTTTTTTATACGATGTATAAGGTGATACTGCATTCTCTAAAGCTTTTTCTATATTCTTTTCTTGATTATTACTATCTATTTTTTTATTAAACGCCATTTTAAAACACCTTTCATAATGTATTATATACATAAACATACACATGTTGATGTATATACATGTGTTGATGTAATTACAAATTAAAGCACTCTTTTTAATTTGTATTAATCAAGCATCTTTAATAGCTTTACAACTATTTATAAATTGCTGAAAAAAACTTTTTTCCTTTAAGTATATTGTAGGTTCTTGTTTAAATGATACAATTGGCTTTTTTTCTAAAACACTGCGTGTAATTAATTCCTTATCAGGAAAATAAGTTATATAATCTTCTTGATTTTCAATGCTTTTTTTAAAATTGATTGATGATTTAGTATTATGTTTGACCATATTTCCAACGAAAAAAAGTTTAGCTGTTACATAACTTTCTCGTGTCCTAAAGTCAATTAAATCCTTCTTTAATTTATTAATACGATATGAAATGTTTGCATTTGAATCATCACTAAAGCCACTTGGCTTATTAGGAGAAATTACTTTATGGCTTACCACAATTGCATTTCTTGTTGATGTGGTGAAATCAGGATGTGTATCAATAATAATATAGTCATATTGACCAATATTATATTCTTCATAGTAATCATCTAGCCACATATATAATTGCATGTCTTTTCCATCTGTCGTACTCATATGCTTCTCATACTCATCTAAACGTAAAAATCCACTGATAAGATCTATATTGTTATTAATACGGTGTATCTTAACTTTTTCTTCAATATGTAGTGCATCTATTTTTTCGAATATAGATAAGACAGTATTCTTTTGATCATAAATTCCTAATATTTGAGATAAATTGCATTGGTGATCAAAATCTATCATTAATACTTTGTATCCCAAGTCAGCTAAATATCCAGAAAAATTATAGGATAATGTTGTTTTTCCTACTCCACCTTTAACAGCTGCGAATGTGATTATTTCCATTTGGACACCTCCTTTACCATCTTAACATAAATATACACACATTTAT
>NZ_KV791875.1:0-69882 GCF_001808005.1 Staphylococcus sp. HMSC13A10
CTACTAACCTAATAAAATTAGGAGTAGTGCTTTATATTTCTGTCCCACTCCCATTTTCTTATTCTATAAATTATCGTCTTGTTCTTCTTCTCTAACTTGAACAATCCTCAATGAGCGTCTTTCTATTTCTTTATGTTTTTCAGCACGCGTTTGTAACTTGATACGATCGTTACCTAGAGTAATCAAGAATGAAATCATCATAAATATAAATATAACTATCAGCGGTACACTGGCTAATATGGAAGCTGTTTTTAGAACTTCTAATGCTCGCTCCCCGCCTACTAACATTAATGAGAATGGTAATAGACATAATGCAAATGCCCAAAATAAACGATTGGCTCTTAATGGTTCGCCTATTACTTTTTTCTGAGATGCAGCAGCTAAAATATATGATCCTGAATCAAATGTTGTTGCTAAGAATAAGAACGCTGATACTAGGAATAGAACAATAATCAGTGATGGGAATGGTAGTTGATGCATCACTTCAATAATTGTCGACTCTGTACTGTGATGATTTAAAAAATCTACTACGTTAAATTGTCCTGAAATTTGTAAATAAACAGCATAATTACCAAAAATACCGAAGAATAGAACACAACCTAAGGTACCATATAACATTGTACCCAGTACTACTTCTTTTAATGTTCTACCTTTTGAAATTCGAGCAATAAATAACCCTATAAATGGTGCGTAAACTAACCACCATGACCAATAGAAAATAGTCCAATCTTGTGGGAAATGAGACTCTTTACGGTGCCCTATTCCTCCAAATGGTTCAACCCAAGTTGCCATATGGAAAAAGTCATTAATCATATTCCCTAATCCAGTAACTGTTGTTTCCATAATAAATATTGTTGGTCCTACGATGAATACAAATGCTAATAGTAGGAACGATAACCAAACGTTGACGTCACTTAATTTTTGAATACCTTTTTTCAGTCCAGTATAAGAGCTAACTGCAAAGACAACAGTAATCGTCAAGAGAATGATTGAACGCATAATCATGTTATGACCATCAAGTCCTGTAAGTCTTTCAATACCTGCTGAAATCATAGGCACACCTAATGCTAAGGATGTTGCCGCGCCGCCTAATAATCCAAAGATAAATAAGATATCAACTACTTTACCGACAAATTTGTCAGTTTGGCCTTTTAAAATTGGACGGCATGCTTGGCTAATTTTATAAATTGGTTGCTTTTTAACAAATACTAAATATCCAATTGGTAATGCTGGTAGCACATAAATTGCCCACGCTATGGGTCCCCAATGGAACATGCCATATTGAGTCGCGTATTGGAGAGCCTCATCAGACATACCTTTAGCACCGTTTGGTGGCACTTGATAATAGAATGCCCATTCAATGACACCCCAATATAAAATATCTGAACCTATTCCTGCACAGAACAACATTGCTGCCCAAGTGAAAGTATTAAATTCTGGTTTATCAGTTGCTTTACCCAAAGTAACATTACCGTACTTGCCAAATGCTATGTATAATACGAAACAAAATATAACTAAACCTAAAAACAAATAAACAGAACCAATGGAATTTGAAATAGCACTATTGATATCTGTAATAATTGTTTCACTTGCTTTCGGGAAAACCATCATAGGTATAACAGCTATAAGTAATACTACGACTACACCTATAAAGGTCGTCCAGTCCATAACTTTTTCCTTTTTCAATCGTGATCCCCCTAATACTAAATGATTTATGAATCTTGATGTTCTATAAGTTACACGCTCAAAATTATTCGATTCACAAAATTGACAATAACGAACATTTAATAATAATGCAAATTACATACAAACAATAATAGCAGTCAAATTGAATATTTATATAATTTTCGTCATATAATTCATCACTATTAATTGTCTTGACAACAGTGTTAAGTTTAGATTTAACGTATTGAACAAACTTTACTTTAGTTTAATATTGAATTTTTATACACAATAAAAGAATATTTATTTATTTTAAACAAAAAACTATCTTCCATACGAATGATGAAAGATAGTTGCTATATTTATATATTTGTTAATAACCTAATAAGAATTTTAATGCAAAACCAATGATGATAGATACGACAATGACAAAGAATCCTGGAATGATGAAACTAGTTGGTCTTGTTCTACCTGTTTCATCTAATTCAACTGCAAACAGTAATGTTGGTTGTGCAGGAATTACAAAGTTAACATTAAGTGTTTGGATCATTGCGACAAAATAAATAGGCGGAATACCTAAACTCATAACGATAGGTACCATTATAGATGCAGTCGCAGTTTGAGAAATAACAATCATCGCAACAACTGAAACTAAAATAATAACTAACCAGGGTGTATTACTAATTGTTGCGCCAATATCTTGTTTTAATATTTTCAAGTTATTCGGTGCATTAAATATAGTTGCACCTAACCAACCTGGCCCTAACACAGCAAATAAAGCACCAAATGCTGACTGTGTAATATGAGAAGTTAAAATGTCAGAAGTGTTAATTTTCGCTAGTAATAAGTTTGTTGCTGCACTTAAATACATAAAGAATTGAACAATATCAGTCATTTCAACATTAACGGTTTTACCATTCACATTAAATGATGGCATCAAATTCGGAAAAATGCCGAATGTTAAAATACACAATACACATAATAAGAATGCTAGCACGCCAAATTTAACCTTTTTAGAAAATTGACTTTGCAACGTTTCTTCAGGTAACTCAACTAACTTATGTGATGGTATTGGATCTTTTTTACCGACAAACGTACAAAATACACTTAATAAAAGCATACTCAATATAGCAGTAGGTAATACGATACTTAAATATTTACCCATTGAAATTTCATAACCTGCTAATACAGAAATGATGTATGCTGTAGCTGAAGCAGCTGGACTACATAAAAGTGCTAAATTAGCTGTCAAAACTGATGCAGTTAAAGCATTTTTAGGCTGTATATGGGCTTTTTGGGCAGTCTTTGCAATAATTGGTTCTAATGATAAAGCAATATTTGCAGTACCTATACCAAAAACAAAGATAAATACAATCATAGGTGCGATAAAAATGATTGATTTAGGAAATCTTTCGATAACTTTTGATGCAATATATACTAGATAATCAATCCCGCCAGTAGCTTGTAACGTACCTCCTGCTATACCTATTGAAAGTATAATTAATACTGCAGTTACTGGTGCTGAACCTGGTGGCAATTGAAATCCGAAGATCATAATAAGTTGGGCTACGATGGCAAAGATTCCACAGCCAAGCGCGCCAGCTGTTCTTAAACCGAGTAGCACTGCTAAAATCATAATGATGATTTCTATTATAAATAGTAGCAATTCATGAACCCCTAATCTTTATTGAAGTTAAATTTTGGAACATTAATATTTTATCACTTTAATATGTGATAAGTATATATTTTCATATTTGATTATAAAATCAAAATCATGTTTTTTTATGTATAAAATATCTATCAGAACTGTTGTATCAATGGTTTTAATACAGTCAAAAATTAGTAACAATTGAGAAAATACATAATTTTAACCTGAGACATTGGCGTATGTCTCAGGTATGTCTCATTTCACTTATTCATTTATTCTGTTTCTTCGCTTGACGTCGCTTTTTATAAATAGTTTCTTCGATGATTGAACCTGCGATAAGACCGATGGCGATAATCCATTTACCAATTAGTAACCACATAATGTCTCACCTTCTCTATCATTGACTTACTATTATATTTCCCTATTCAACTATTTTAATTCATCACATGATTATACATACTCAAATGTTGATGGACCGCTATAAATATATTCAACTACATGATGGTTCTTTAAAGAAAGTGGCACATCAATGACTCTTTGATTTAATGATCCTTTATAAGGTAAGTTAGGACGATACAATTGTGTTATAAACATTCCATCCACTAAAACGTCTACATATTCTAATAATTGATGACGTTTACCTTTATTTTGCGCTAAATATTCATATTGAAACCCAGTCCATACCCATATAGACTTTTGCTGTCCAAAATGTTGTCGAAACGTTTGTACTAACTTCAAGGTTACGTCTAAATTACAAAATGGTTCTCCACCTAAAATACTTATGCCACTTATAAAATTAGGTTCACAATATGTGATAATTTCTTCTAATATATCATCTGTAAAAGGTTCTCCATATCTAAAATTTTGTGCAGCTTCGTTATAACAATTAAGACATTGAAATGGACAACCAGAAACGTAGACACTACAACGTACGCCTTCTCCATCTACAAAACTATGCGTCTCTATTTTAGCGATATATCCACGCCCATTTTCAATTTTCAAATAAGATTTCATGCTTTAGATTCCTTCATATGTTTAACACGGGCGCACATTTCTTTATGTCTACCTTCAATGACAGGACGTTGTACTGGATTACCTAAATAGCCACATGTACGTTTAACTACATCTACTGTTTCTGGGTTATCATTGCCGCATTGTGGACATTTATAACCTTTCTTAGTAGACTCAAAATCTCCATCAAAGCCACATTCATAACAATGGTCAATAGGAATATTGGTTCCTAGGTACCCTACTCTTTCATAAGCGTAATCCCATACTGTCTCTAATGCCTTAATATTATGATTCAATTTTGGGTATTCGCAATAATGTATAAAGCCACCGCTCGCATAATATGGATAATCCTTTTCAAAATCAATTTTTTCAAATGGTGTAATATCTTTTCTTACATCATAATGAAATGAATTTTGGTAATAACCTTTATCTGTGATATCTGGAATGTCACCGAACCGTTCTTTATCTAATCGACAGAAGCGATCTGTCAAAGATTCACTCGGTGTACTATAAATACTGAACCAAATATCATATTGATTGGTCCATTGTTCTTGAAGACGTTTCATTTCCTTTAATATTTCTAGCGTAAATGCTTTTGCTTCTTGATTATGCTCCCATTCAGGGCCATAAAAAACTGTTGCAGTTTCATATAACCCAATGTAACCCATAGAAATGGTAGCTCTTTTATTTTTGAATAAAGTATCGACTTGTTCATCATCGTTAAGTTTGTATTTAAATGCACCACTTCTATACAGAATAGGAGCATTATTGACTGTAGCACTTTTTAGTCGTTCAATTCTATATACTAATGCATCATGCATTAATGTCATTTTGTCGTAAAATAGTTTCCAAAACGTCGTCATATCCCCTTCTGATTCTAAAGCTATTCTAGGTAAATTTAATGTCACGACACCTAAATTACAACGACCATTATTTTCAAATTCTCCTTTGTCATTGCGCCAACTTGGTAAAAATGATCGACATCCCATTGGTGCCTTAAAATCACCTAATAATTCAACAATTTTATCGTAATTTAAAATATCTGGATACATACGTTTCGTTGAACATTCTAATGCGAGTTGCTTAATATCATAGTTAGGATTATTTTGCTTCAAATTCACACCATCTTTAATCTAAAATACTAATTTTGGGAAAATAGCTGTTACCCTATCTTTACCTAGTCCTTTAATTCTTGTATTCAAAATAGCTTGCTGTATTTTTCGACTTAATCGATCAGTTCCTAATCCAAAACCTAAAGTCACAAAAGGTGTTTGGCCATTTGATGTATATAAAGTATTAATTTCATATTCCAAACTTTCTATAGCATCGTTAATATCTTTTGTAACTTGTTCGTCTATATACTTTTGAATCTGGTCTTCTTTCACATAATTATGAGCCATTTCACTATGATGCCGTTCATTACTTTCTGCGTATTTACTAAGTAATTCGTCTACACGATCAACTGTACAACCACCGTATTGACTACTAGAAACATTAGCAATAATTTGTACAAGTTGTGCTGACGCTGTTTGAATGGATTTAGGAGAAGTTACATTAGCATTACCGATTTCAAAGCCATTTTTTAACATACTTTCTGCATCTATAAGACAACAATTCGTTAAAGGTTGAAATGGATGATAATCTAAATCATGAAAATGAATATCACCACTTTCATGTGCTTGCGCTATATGTTTAGGTAATAAGTAATTTAAAGCATATGATTTAGAAACAATTCCTGCTGTTAAATCTCTCATTGTGGAAAAAGTATTACTATCTTTATTAGCATTTTCATTTACTATAGTTGGGTCTTTTTCTATAAGTCCAGTTAATGATTGTTCTAGTTGATTCATCTTTTCACTCTTTTCTATATATAGTGTCTAATTTAAACTTAATCCACTATATATAGTTATTCAATGGATAACTCGACACTTAACCAAACTGTCATAAAGTTTTTACCAATTAATGAACAACTATAAAATAATTCTTACATTATTGATAGCAATCCAATTGATAACAATGCGTGCGCTACTATATTAGTACTCTTATTTTAATCAGCATAAATAACTTATTTTTTAAAATAAAAAAAGACAAACCCACCTCATGGTAAGTTTGTCTTAATAAACTCAATCTATATTATGAAATATAGTTGTATGAACCAGCTTGGCTAGCTGAAATTGTACGAGTTGATACGTTACCTGGTCCACCATTATAGTTCATTTCTGAAACTTTAATTGAACCGTCAGAATTTACATTTTCAACATAAGCAACGTGACCATATGCACCTTGTGATGTTTGCATGATTGCACCTTGTTTAGGTGAATTACTTACATTATAACCATCTTGTGCAGCAGCGTTTGCCCAGTTGCTAGCGTTGCCCCAGTTAGAACTAATTTTTCCGCCAACTTTGTCATATACATAATAAGTACATTGACCAGCTGTGTATGCATTTGAACCAGAGCTTGATTGACCTGAAAATGCAGTTGAATTATTTGATGATGGCGCATTTTGTGTAGTTACTTTAATATTTTTATCTGATGTTGAATAATCAGCACCTAATCCGCCACCTTGGTTATTTGAATTATTTGCTGTATAAGATTGTGTAGATTGATTATTATTTGTTGTAGCGTTATTTGAATTGTAGCTTTGAGTTCCTTGGTTACCATATGAATAACTATAGTAATTACCTTGTTGTGGTTGTTGAGCTTGTTGTTGATTTTGTTGGTTCTGTTGGTTAGGACTCCAATTACCTTTCCAATCGTAATTGTAATTACCTTGTTGGTCTATTGTGTATGTGTATTCATATGAATAAGGATCATTAGGATTATATCCATTATTATTGTTTTCTGCTGCATCTGCATCATGTTGCATTAAACCAAAAGTTGCGAAACCTGCTGTTGCGATTGTAGCTGTAGCGATTTTTTTCATTTTAAATATCCTCCTAAAGATTGATATAACTGTTTATTCTCTTTATCTCGTGGCTACCTTCAATTTTCAATTAATAAAAGTTTTTTACTCGTTAAATAACGACAAGTCACACTCTAACAGACATACAAGAGTTTGTGGTCAATGTTAATGTTTTGTAAATGAATCATAATAATCCAACATTTTTTGTAAAATTGTTGGATATCGTTGTAATGGCTTTCAATTCATTGCCTAGGCTATTATTTAATTATATTTATATTATTTATTACTGTTTATGTAATTTATCTGACAATTACAGACATAAAAATACTAAGATAATAGCTTTATTTCTACTATTATCTTAGTATTTGATAATCTATTAATGTTGATTCAAATAATTCAATATAACTTGTTGATACATATCTATATAATCTAAATATCTAGATTTATAAACATATTCGTCTGTTTGATGTGCCAACGTTATATGTCCTGGTCCAATAATAGCTAAATCAAAATCTTCATCTTTATCCCCTAGTAATTCTGCTGCATCTGTTGCACCAACCATACCTGATACTTTGAAGTCGTGATTATATTCTAAAAATGTGTTTATTAAACGATTATCTTTATGCGTATAAACTGTAGGATGATTAACAGTGACTTCTACAGATAATCTTTCACTGTCTATTTCTTTTACAGTATCTTTAAATAACTTTTCAATAGCAACATTATCATATTCTGGCACTGTTCTTATATTAAATTCTGCGTAGGCAGATTCTGGCACTGTATTGAATTGCTCGCCTCCTCTAATAATTGAGTTTACAATTACTAGGCCTGCTGCCACATCTTCCTTTAGGTCACCATCATTATAATGACCTTGCTCTCTAATACATTCATCAATATAAGGATGAACATCAAGCGAATGTTCTTTTTCGTTCTTTTTGATTTCAACATATTTTTCTTTAATCCTTTGTATGAATGCAATTAATGAATTGATTGCGTTGTGCCCTAATGATGGTAAAGATGAATGTGCCGGTATGCCTTTAGATGTTACTTTTAATCCCATAGATCCCTTTGTTGCGTAAAAAGCGAAACCATCTGATGGTTCAGCAATGATCATTCCATCTAAATCATTAACATATCCTTGTTCTTTAAATAATTGAGCACCTGACATTTCTTTTTCTTCTGCAGCAGTAGCCATTAATCTAATTGTCCCTTTTTGTAAACGACCCGATTCCTTAATCTCAATCATGGCTATAATTAATGCTGCTAATCCACCTTTCATATCTGTTGTTCCACGTCCATACAACTTGTCATCTTCTTCAGTTAATTTAAAAGGATCATATTTCCATTCATTATAATCTCCTGCGTCAACTACATCCATGTGTCCTGATATAGCAATTTTAGGCTTTCCTTCACCTATTTCAGCAACTAAATTAGCACGACGATTGTCAACTTTTATTATTTTCGAATCAATATCATATTTGTTCAATAATGCTTTAAAATAATTACAAACCTCAAGCTCATTATCATTTTCAGTATTTATTTCTACAATATCAGCTAAAATTTTTATTTTATCTTCTTCTGAAAATACACTCATGTCATCATCCCCATTGTATTCCATGTAATTAATCACTTTACATTAAATATTTCACTTACAACCAATAAATAAACACTATTTTAAATATGTATTTTACTGTGTACCGATTTTTTGGGAAAAAACGAAGAGGATACGATGAAATGTCAACTTTCTTCATCGTACCCTCTATTAATTAAATAACGAATTATTTACTGTTTATAAACATAGTTAAATGTATTATTAAAACTCTTATACATACTTCAAGACGTCCTCTATCTATATGAATTCATAGATTCAAGCCAACTTATAAATGATTGTTGTTCTGCTTGATTAAAATATTTTTTAGACAAAATATCTTTAAGTAGTTGCTGTTTCTTAGACGAATCTATTACTTTCGCCTTAATTAATTGTCTTGCCTCATATAAGAAATCAATATAATTCTCATAAGATTTGTCATATGTTTCAGATAAATCTTGAATAATTTGTTTTCCTAATTTGGGACTTGCACCTTCTGTGGAAACACTGATAGTTAATCTTCCTCTTCTAAGTTGATTAGGAAACGTTATATTACCTTGTTGGGCATTACCAACATGATTAAATAGTGTGTGAGGGGATATATGATTTTTAATTTCATCGTTAACATGCGCTTGATTTGTAGCGGCAATCACTAGGTCGGCATTGTTTACATCTGATGCTTCAAAAGATTTTTCTTCCCACGTAATCTGTTGCTGTCGTACTAGTTGTTCCAATATATCTGTAATATGCGGACTGACTACATGAATTTGTGATGTATATTCAAGGAGCAAACTTACGCGACGAGTGGCAATTTTTCCGCCTCCAATAACAACTACATTCATATTTGTTAAATCAATCATTATTGGCATTTGCATGCGTAATCCCCATTTCTATTTTAATAGACATCTCTTTGATATCTATTTTCTTTTTTCATTTGTTTTAGATAATCTTCAGCTTCTGTTTCAGATAAATTTTGTTCTTTTATCAATACTTCTTTAATTGTTTGATGTACATCTTTAGCCATTTGTTTTTCGTCTCCACAAATGTAAATAGCCGCTCCGTTTTGAATCCATTCATTAAATTGCTCACTATTTTCTAAAATACGATGTTGTACGTACACTTTGTGTTCAGTATCTCTAGAAAAAGCAACATCTAGTTGAGTTAGATAACCTTTATCCAACCACTCTTGCCAATCTTCCTGGTATAGAAAATCCGTTTCAAAATGTTGTTCACCGAAGAATAGCCATGTATTTCCTTTTAACCCAAGTTCTTCTCTTTCTTGCATATAACTTCTAAATGGTGCAATGCCTGTTCCTGGTCCAATCATGATAACTGGAATATCACTATCTTGAGGGAATTTAAAATTCGGATTACGTTTTAAATAAATTGGTACTGTATCACCCGGTTGAAGGCGTTCTGCAAATTCTACAGAGCATACACCTTTTCTATTACGACCATGTGATTGATATCTAACTGCACCGACCGTAATATGTACTTCATCAGGTATCGCTTTATAACTACTTGAAATTGAATACTCTCTAGGCGGTAATTTTCTCAATAATTGGAATAGGTTTTCTGGTTGTAATTCTGTTGTATCAAAATCATTTAATAAATCGATAAGGTTTCGACCGTCAATATAATTTTGAATCCATTCTTTATCTTGAACTTTCTCTTTTAAATCATCATTATCAAATAACACAGCAGCATTTTCTAACAATGGCTTTGTTAGTTTCGTAATTTCAAAATAGGATGATAAGGCTTCTTCTAAGTTAAGTGTATCTCCATCATCGTTGATAAGTACTTGATCTTCATAATCCCAACCTAATGTACTGATTAATAACTCTACTATAGCTGGATCGTTTTGTGGTAACACAACAATACAATCCCCTGGTTCAAAGTCTTCACCAAAATTATCTAATAGTAATTCAACATGACGTGTTTCTTTATTTGATCCTTCACCATTTAAATTAATATTTTCTAATACTTCCGCTTCATAAGGATTTGATTTAGAATATTTTCTTTCTTTTGCTAATTTTATAGACTCACTTACCACCTGTTCACTCTCTGTATCTTCAGGTTTAGAACCAATTGAATTAATCACATTGGCCATCCATTTTTCAGCGTCTTCTTCATAATCTACATCACAATCTATACGGTCATAGATACGTTCAGCACCTAATTCATCTAATCTAATGTCAAAATCTTTACCAGCTTGACAGAAATATTCATAGGTTTGATCACCTAAAGCTAATACTGAAAATCTTACACCATCTAATTTTGGTGCTTCGCGTCTATGTAACGCTTCGTGAAATTCAAATGCATTGTCTGGTGGGTCACCTTCGCCATATGTTGAGGTAATAATAAATAAGTCTTCTACTTTCTTAAGATCAGAAGTATTGAAATCTTCCATTGATTTTAATGTGACATCGTTTCCTAGGTTCACAAGTCTTGCTTCAAATATTTCAGCCAAACTTTGTGCATTTCCTGTTTCAGAACCATATAAAATGGTAATTGTTCGCGATTCTGGAGTAACTTCTGGTTCCTTTTCAGCTAGTAGCGCTTCAGTCTGTTGGTTACTTTGTACTGAATCACTTGAGTTCAACGTGGAAGTTGATTCTTTTTCATTATTTGACACTTGTTCACTAGCTAAAATGTATCCACTTAACCACATTTTTTGTTCGGGTGATAGTGTTTGAAGTAATTCATTAAGTTGTTCTGCTTGTTCCTCATTGAAAGGACTATTTGTGATGTTAATCTTCACTGTTTCCACCTCTTATCTTCAATACTAAATTCTTTAAATCCGTACTTTATATATGAAATGATTTGTCGTTCTATATTTTTTATTAATTTTAAATTTAAACGTTCAATCTGTAAGCGTTCAAATACTAATAGCTAATCATCTTAAAATTCTATTATACATATTAATTTTTAAGTCGGATTCGATTACTTTCATTATGTACCAAAACGTTAAAACAGTAAATGATAGTGTAATTACATCTCTTTTTTAGTACCATTTGATACGATTTGATTTCAAATTTAAAGATAAGTGGTTTATAAACAGTATCTTACTTAACATTTCTCAGGAAATAATACCTTTATTGGTAAGAGTTATGCACTAAATCCCTCATAAATAATGTTAATACTCTAGTCATTTTAATAGATGTAACTTTGTAGAATGCTAATCTAAGATAGTTTCTACGAAAACGAGAGTATAAAAAAACTGCCCACAAAGTCATATACTTTGTCGACAGTCTGATTCAACCAGATTTAACTGATTATTTATCCAATTACAATTGATCCATATTTTCAATTAAAGTGATTTTGCCTTTTTTACTATGCACAACGACTGAGAAATCATTATTTTTATTACTATCGTAAATCAATTCATCGCCTTTACGTTCATCTGGCTCATTATATACGTCTGTAAAATCATCTTCTGATACATTCGAAGGTGCTACACCCACTCGATCAACTTTATCACCAGAATATAACACGGCTAAATCACCATATTTTTCATAATATGTTTGGCCCCCATCAACTTTGCCTGTAGGCTTGCCAAATTTACTTTCAACTTCTTTTCTCGTCATATCTTCATAAATGCCTTTGTAACCATCAGTAGAAGCAGATTTCATATAACCTTGATCGAAGTTACTACTAAATACATCAATCGTTGGTGCTTTTTCTGAACCTTTTTTATCATTTGATGCGTTATCATTTGATTTACTAGTATCTTTAGATTTTTTATTTGTCTCTGTAGTTTGATTATCGTCAGAACTATTATTGATTACATTGTTATAAAAATAATAAGCGCCATATAACAATGCTGCTATCAATAGAATAAAGATAATTGATAAAATCACGATCCATATCGGTTTTTTAGTCTTTTTATTTTGTTGAGGGTTATATTGATTACGATCTGGATACTGTTGATTAGTTTGTTCATTTTGTGATGCCGATGAAGTTGCTTTATCCTGATTATTTAAAGACTTCCCACATTTATTACAAAATGCTTGCCCAGACTTTAATTCATTTCCACAATTGGGACAATATTTCATTTTCATCGTTCCCTTCTCTCAATAATCGTTCACAGTTTATAGTTTTAAAAATATTGTTATACAATATTTTAAATTAATTTATGTAAAATGACTATCTTTTCTTTTACATTTTTAAAATTAATTGTTTTAATCCTATCAATTAATAAAAAAGTACCGCTCCAAAAAGGGCGATACTTTTTATGAATCCTGGTCTTGATGTGTGTCTTCATATCGAATGCGTTGTCGATAACCATACGTACTTTCTTTTATTAATTTTTCATCGAGTAATCCAGCACCAATAGCACCTGCTACTGTGGAAATAGATGCTGCAAACCAAGGAATGCTTAAATATAAATCATGGCCAGCTGGACCTTTAAGACTAATTTGTTTTCCTAAGAAATCTGCTGGTAAAAGAACTAATTCTGCGAATAAAAACATTAAATAGAGAATAATATAATATATGATAATTGCAATAAACAATGTCATAACAGTTGTTAAATTATATAATAAGGTGATTCTTTTATTTTTGCTGTGCTTTGAAGATTCCCACAGATCATGTGACACCATAATCCATAGCAACATACCTAATATTGCAATAATAGAGATACCAAATAATCGCCACATTGAGAAATTGTCAGCCATCTGCCACATGGTAGTAAATATTAAACCAAAGGCGCCTGTAGTAAAAGCGATAGCTACAATATTACTTAAACTAGCCATCATATTGAGTGGATTGTTCGCAAATGTCATGCCGCTAACTAACCTAAACATACCTCTTGTTCTAGAGCTTGATAAATATCGTGTATGATGAGTCTCTGTATTTTCTAAATATACTTGCGTTTTATCGATTTTAGATAAAGGAAACTGTTGCTTTATACTTTGTTCAATATTGTTATTTTCATCATAGTCACGATGATCTTGTTCAGCATGATGCACTTCATTGATAATTGTTAAAATCGCACTTTTAAAACGCTTTTTAACTGGTCTCCAACCAAATGCAGGATAAGAAAAGATAGCAGCACCATTTTTCATATTAATATCTACAGCCATCACACGATGTTGATGAAAAATAGGTAAATCTGTAATTGCAAGAACGTAATCCCACTCAAGTTCATCGTGATACTCTTGAACTTTACTAAATATATCTTCTACATTTTCAGCATAACCAGTCAGAGGATCGACAACTAAGTCAATTTCCCATTCATATTGATTTTCATTTTGATCAGATAAAATATCAGGAACATCTTCCATTATTTTTTCTGCAAGTGCTTCTGTAACACCAGGTGCTACTACTAAACCAATCATTTTTCGTTGCGACATTAGCGTCCCTCCTCTCTGTGCTCTTGTTTCTTGCCTTTGTTTAAATCATCATTACGATCATCACTTGAAGATTGCTGTTCCACTTCTTGATGTGATGGATCATGTTGCTGTTCTTCCTCTTGTTGTTCTTCTTGAGCTTCTTTATAACGTTGGTACTGACGATATGAATAAGTAATCTTACGGATTTTTTCTTCATTTTCAACTGTTGATCCCATTGCACCAGCTAATAAACCAAGTGAGGAAACAAACCAAATTAATCTAACGTAATTCATAAATGTAAATTCAGCTTGTGCACTTGTCCAACTATTAAATAAACTTACTGGTACGAATAAGGTAATACTTATAGTTAACAGTATATATAATACAAAATAGTTAATAAGAGTAATGACAACAAGTGTCAACATTGTAGTCGCATTATATATCCATCTATAAGTCCTTTGAGATTTAGCTGTTTTTCTTTCAATTAATCTATGGGCGTAAAAAAGCCAACCTGCCATCCCAACTATTGATATAATCATTAAGATAATAAATCTTAATGGTGAATAAATAACACTGAGTTCCCATGGCATTGAAAAAATTGAGACATATGTTCCAGTCGCAAAGGCTACAGAAATAATTTTTTTAAAGTTAAATACATTCTTCCACGGCTTATTTGCTCGTGTTAAGCCACATATTAACTGAATCCAACTTATTAACATTAATGTATTGATATAGCGTCTTTTAGCGGATTCATCTTCTGCAGGTTCAACAGAACGTAAATGTATGAGGGGGTGTGTACTAGGTTTCTTTAAGGGTTCATTATAATAAAGTTGTTCAATCATAGTTGTGATACTACTGATTAACTTTCGTTTTAAATCAATTGCTCCTAATGAGGGTAATGACAACATTGCAACTTGTTTGTCATTATCAAAATCACTCACTACAACTCTTTTTCCTGAAATACTTGGAAGATCCGTCACACATATTGCAAAATCCCAATTTTTTTCATTTTTAATTTGTTCAGCTTTATCAACACTTTCGTGTACATCTTCCGCAGATCCAATGATTAAATCTTCTTTTACATCAAAGTTCCACTGACTATCATCGTTAATTCGTTGTGATAATAAGCGTTTTACTTTAGGAATGATTTTTGTCACATGCTCGTGCGCTACGCCTGGAGATGGTACTAAACCTACTGTATACATCGTCATACCTCCTTTCTTTATATAATTTTTGAAACTTTGGTCTAATTACCTATTATTAATAAAAATAGCAGAAACTATTTTAGTATATATAAATATAATGATATGCAAATCTTATTATTACCTAACTTTTCCTTTTTAAACCTTTTAAAAAGAATTAGCAGACAATAATACATAATAACTGTATTTATTAACATTTACAAACAATCTTTTTATACATTTACTTTTTTTAGCAAATAATAGTCTAAAATAAATAAGTTTAATCTCAAACACAAAACACCTTGAAAGGAACTCAATTGATTTCCTTTCAAGGTGTTGAATTAAAAATAAGCCTATTTACTTTTTATAGATATTACTTTAATTATTTCTCTTTATTATCGTTAAAACGACGTGTTACTTCGTCAGTGAAATCATCTTTGTTAGAATCGTCTTTTTTTAATTTATCTTTTTGACGACTTAATTCTTCGTGATGATTATGTTCATTAAAGTGATCATCTTCTCTATGTTCTTCTTCATATGAATCACGTTGATTGTCATAATCATTATGATTATCTACTACACGGTCATTTCTTTTTTCATCAGTTTCATGATGACGTTGATTATCGTTATGTTGATCATTAGTATGATGTTCATTATTTCTATGCTTGTCATCATTATGATTGTCTACTTGTTTGTTTTTTCTAACTAATAACATAATACCAGCAATTATCCAGAATAATGCTGCTATCCAGTTCATCACTAATGATAGGACTCCTGCAATTAATAATAAGATACCTGCTAATTTTGCATGTTTTTTTATTAATAACGTTGCAATTATTGCAATTACAAAAATAACTAAACCGTATATTAGACCTACTTTAAAGATTGAAGGTAATAATTCAGACATGTGTGATGTTGAGTCTACGGCCGGATTAGAAGCTGCTTGTTCTTTCGCTTGTCTTTTTATTTCACTTTGCACTTCACTTCTTCCACCAAATAATGATGCTACCCCTAAAATTAATATTACAAATAATTGAGTAATGATCCCTAACCAAGCAAGGATGCGTTCAATTGTTCTTTTCATCAATTTACACCTCTTTCTCTATTTCTTAATCATTACCCAAATGAATATTAATATATGCTTAAATTATTAAATTAAATTCATAAAATTTTAATTATCCCTATTATATCAATGTTTAATAAGTATTATTTCTTTAATTGTTTTACTAATTTTGTAAATAAATAAGATGTCATTTTATACATAATAAAATAAATTATACCTACAATGAGAACAATACTTATAAAGCTTGTAATATATATACCTATGTATACTTCTCCAAACAAACCTAAAATTTCATATATAATTTTAGAAGCAAATAATGTATGAATGATAGCTACGATAAAAGGAATACTAAATAACCATATTAATTGTTGATCCAATATGTGTTTGATTTTCTGATTATCAATACCTAAATGTTCCATAGTAAGATAATTTTGAACATCTTCTTGTGCTTCAGAAACTTGCTTGTAATAAATAATTAAAAATATGCCAATAAATAGAACTAATGATACTAAACTTCCAACAAATATAAGTCCTCCATTAATGTTGTACCAAACGTTCTTAAATTGCTCATAAGTACTAATATCTATATCATGTTTTCGTTCAATCTCATGTATTATCGGTGAATCATTTCCTTTTAACTCATAGTCATTAAACTCTATCGTCGTATTTGTTAAATGCATGTTCGATTGTGATGTCGACTTGTTATAGTAGTTAACTATTTGATTTAATTCCCTATCATTTTTCACTATCAAATTAATATTTTCACTGAATCTTAGAGAATTAACGTTAGTCTGATGGACACGTTTTATATGGTAAGGTTTACCTTGTATGACTATTTTGTCAGAATCATCTAGAATATTCATATTAGTGTTTACGCCAACTTCATTATCTTTAAGATGGAGATGACGATTAAATTGATTATAGTCATTTAAATTCATAGCCGTTATAAATATATTTTTATTACTCCCTGGATCAATATTAAATTTATTTGGTGTTTCACTCGGTTTTAATAATCTTTGATATTCTGAATTAGCATCCAAATATACATTAAACAATGATTGCGTATAAACTTTAGACGTATCAGCATTCGTCTTCTGTTTAATATCATTAATTACTTTTTTTACTTTTTTAGCCGTTTGTTGATTATGATGATAGTCGCCATCTACACTTGTAACGTATTGGTTTTTCCACATTTTATTTACATTTTTATCTAAACCTCTATATGTAGTTACTGTCATCCCTAAAGTAACAATTAAGAAAGTACAAAGTAGTGCTATGCTCGCCAAACCAATAGCATTAGATTTCATGCGTGTTCTTAGACCAGAAATTAAAAAGAAATGCTTAGGTTGATAATAATACTTTGGCAATTTTTGTAATCTTTCTATTATAAGCACACTGAATGAAACAAATAATAAATAAGTACCAGAAAACACGAAAAATATAGCTATAAACAATGCAAAAAAAGATTCAACAGGCGTATTGTCCTGCAATGCAATTCTATAACCATTGCCCACAAGAATAATGCCTACAAGTAGAAGTATATAATTGATCACTTTTTTATAACGTCGCTTGTGATAAACCTTTTTATTAATTAATTGCATAGGATTTTGTAGCGTGATTTTAAATTGATTAATCATAAAAAGTAATAACATCACTATAAATAACAACAATAATGTAATCCACATTGCTTTAACATCAAATGGATATGCACGTAAACTAGTTTGATGACCTGTCGTAATTTTATTGATTAACATAAAGAATAATGATCCAAATAAATATCCACCCACGATACTAATTATCGTTATAATGCAGTATTTTATTATATGTTCAATAAGTAACATCACTCTAATATGTTTCTTTTCCATTCCTAAAATAAGATACAGTGAAAATGTCTTTTGTTGTTGTTTCATTACAAATTGATTGGCATAAATGATAAAAATGACAGCTAATAATGACATGAATACATTACCAATAATTGCAAACATACCTAGCATTTGGTGATGTTGTTGTATATATGAATTAGTCGTAATAGATAATAATATGTATTCTATAGCAAATATAATACTTGAAGATAAAATAAATGGTAAGATGATATGTCGTTGTGTTACAAAATGACGCTTAACCATAGTCCAAATCATCGAAAAGGGCATCTCATTTACTCCCTCCCATTATTTAAGATAGCTAAACTATCAGCAATTCGCTTTTGATATTCTGATTGTCTTTCTTCTCCACGATAAATTTCATGGTACAAACGTCCATCTTTTATAAATATGACTCTATTCGCATATGAAGCATCAATATTAGAATGAGTCACCATCAAAATCGTTTGTAATTGTTGTTGATTAATTTGTTGAAATAATTGCATTAAATGTTTTGAACTTTTCGAATCAAGTGCACCAGTGGGCTCATCAGCTAATAAAATTTGGGGTTGTGTAATAAGCGCTCTTGCTATAGCTACTCGTTGCTTTTGTCCTCCAGAAATTTGGTTAGGAAATTGATTTAATATATCACTAATATTAAGACGCTGAGCTAAGTTATCAATACGCTGTTGCATAACTTTAACTGGTTTATTAGCTAAAACTAATGGTATTAAAATATTATCTTTGTTAGTCATTGAATCTAATAAATTAAAGTCTTGAAAGACAAAACCTAATTGTTCCCGTCGAAATGAAGCGATATCTTTCGATTTCAGTGATGCTAATGATTGACCATTGATTTGAATCGTTCCTTCTGTCAATTGATCGAACGTCGCAATAAGTTGAAGTAAAGTTGTTTTTCCAGAACCTGATTCTCCCATAATAGCTACAAATTCACCTTTATCAACAAATAAATTCATATCACTTAATGCTTCTGTCCTATTTAGCCCCTTGCCAAACACTTTTTTAACTTGCTTCACTTCTAATAACATATGGACGCTCCTTTCCTAATCATTACCTATTTTATATTAAAAAATAACCAACAACATTTATAATTTCTTACAAATTTTGTTGGTTACCTTACAATTTTGAAAGTTATCATTCTCTTGGAAAATCAATCGTAAATTGCGTACCACTGTTTAATTTTGATTCTACTTCAACGTTTAAATTAAGATGTTGAGATATGTGTTTAACAATAAATAAACCTATACCACTAGATGATTCATTAAGACTCCCATTATATCCAGAATATCCTTTGTCAAAGATTTTCGGTAAATCTGCTTGGCTAATACCTATACCATTATCTTTGATATGTAATTGTTTTGTTTCTGAGTTAAAGTTAATCCAAATATCTTTGCCACGTGCATACTTTAATGCATTATTTAACAACTGTTCTATTAATATAGATGCCCATTGTGCATCGGTTAATACGTTATCATCAACTGATTGATAATGGATTTTAGTATTTTGTTCAATAAAATGTACACGATACTTCATAATTAAAGGCTTGATTAACTCGTCAATTTTTACTTCTGAAATACTCATATCAGAAGCTTCATTAAGTAATTTCAAATAACTTAATGCTAGACTAGTATAATTATCTATTTGTACTATTTCTTGTCTTACTTGATTAACAACATTATGTTCATTACGTTCTAATAATAATTGGGTGGCAGTAATAGGTGTTTTAATTTGATGTACCCATGTTAAAAAATAACTTTCAATATCTTTTTGATATTCAGCTTGTCGTTTTTTTGTTTCAAATAATTCTTCTTCAAGTACCTCTATTTTATGTTTAAGATTAACTTGTTTTTGAAATCCTAAATAACTAATCCACCAATAAATCAGCATAATAAATAAAACAATAGCAATACCAAGCAGCAATGCACTCATTGAAAGTGAAAATACAAAAAAGATCACAGCAAATAATAATAATATTAATGTGACGATTGCAATTTCATTTTTAATTGTTTTTATAAAAGGTAACATCATTTTATTTACACCCTATATCCAACATTTTTCTTCGTTTCAATAAAGTCTTTTAAACCAATTTGATTTAATTTCTTGCGCAGTCGCGTCATATTAACGGCTAATGTATTATCATCTATATAATTTTCAGATTCCCAACATTTTTCAATCAAAGCATTGCGTTTAACGAATTTCCCTTCATTTTGGAATAATAACTTTATGATTTGAAGTTCTGTTAAAGATAATTGTATTGCTTCTTCGTTATAAATAATTTTGGCCTCATCAATAATTAACTTACAACCTTTGACAGTTAATTCATCATTGGAAACTGCTAAATCATAGGTACGACGAAGTAAAGCTTGAACTTTAGCAACCGTTAATGATAAATTAAATGGCTTTTCTATGAAGTCATCGCCACCCATTTGGATAGCCATAATTTGATCCATATTATCCGTTCGAGAACTGATAAATATAATAGGCACATTAGAAATCTTTCTTATTTCTTGGCACCAATGAAATCCATTTAATGTCGGTAGATTAATATCTAACAATACTATGTCAGGTTGATATGTGATGAAGTCATCTAAAATATTTGAGAATTGTTTAGCTATACTTACCTCATAATTCCAATTTTTAAGTTCATTAGCTAAACTTTCTGCAATGACAAAATCATCTTCTACTATAAAAATCTTCATTAAGATACACCTTTCGTTGCGCTAAATTGTTTTATCTTGATGTTTATCTTTTTCATCAGTTTGATGTTGAATATGATTTTCATTTTGATTGTTTTTAGCTTCTTGGTTCTTTTTTCTTCTTTTTTCTACATAAATACTTAAAGCAATAAAACCTACTATAAATAATGGGGATAACATGACAAATATCATTTTCTTCACCTCAGTCATATTAGCTTAAGAAGTTACGATGGTAAATACACACCTTAATTTCTCTTACTACACTGTATTTATTATCTATTTTACATCTTTATTATAAAAAATACATTTGTTATGAGTGATTTACTTTTACATTTCTTAATGTAATTAAAATTTATTATAGATTTACAATCTATTTACATGAATATCATAAACAGTCAAAATTATTTTCTTATAATTAAAATGTAATGAGTATATACATATTTTAGGAGGCTTTTTTAATGAAATCTTTTAAACATATTGGTAAGTATTTGTTGTCGGGTAGCATAGTCGCTGCAACATTATTAAGTACGACAAATATATCTTCAGCTTCAGAAACAAATGCTGATAAAAGTAAGGATAAAAACAAAGATGACGCAGTAGCCTTCGGTAATACTAAAAATCCAAAAAATGTCATCTTTTTAGTGGGTGATGGTATGGGTCCATCATTTAATACGGCCTATCGTTATTACCAAAATGATCCATCTGCAAAATCTATGAATCCTACCACTTTTGATAAATACTTAAAGGGTACGAATCGTACATATCCAAACGATCCTAAAGAAAACGTGACAGACTCAGCTGCAGGAGCAACTGCATTTAGTTCTGGTCATAAAACGTATAATGGTGCCATTGGTGTAGACGAAAATAAGAAAAAAGTTAAAACAGTTTTAGAAGACGCTAAAGAAAAAGGCAAATCAACTGGATTAGTATCAACTGCTGAACTCACTGACGCAACACCAGCTGCCTATGCTTCTCATGTAGATTCAAGAGATAAAAAAGACGAGATTGCTAAACAATTTTATAAAGATAAAATTAATGGCAAACATAAGGTAGATGTACTTTTAGGTGGTGGCTCTAAATACTTTGGCAAAGAGAACGGCAATCTTGATGAAAAATTTAAAAAAGATGGCTACGATGTAGTATCTAACAAAAATGAGCTTAATCAATCTAGCAAAAAACAAGTATTAGGATTGTTCTCAGAAGAAGATATGCCGCTTCAAATTGATGCGCCAAATAGTAACCCATTATTAGTTGATATGGAAAAAAGTGCTTTAAGTAAACTTGAAAAAAATGATAAAGGATTCTTCCTAATGGTAGAAGGTGCTTCTATTGATAAATCTGCTCATCCAAACGATGTAACAGGTGTCATGTCTGAAATGCAAGGCTTTGATAAAGCATTTTCAAATGCTATTGATTATGCGAAAAATCATAAAGATACACTAGTTGTGGCTACAGCTGACCATTCTACTGGTGGTATGACAATTGCAAAAGGCAAAGATTATAAATGGAATCCTCAAGCCATACATCAAATGAAACATTCTGGCTCATATATGACTAAAGAAATCGCATCAGGAAAAGATCCTGAAAAAGTTATTAAAGAAGGCTATGGCATTGATTTCCCTAAAGAACAAATGGATAAAGTTAAAAAAGAAGCTAAAAAGCTTAAAAAATTAACTAAAAAAAGTAAAGATGACGAAGATCCTAAAGTAGAAGAACAAACAACACATCTTCAAGATGCAATCCAAAAACCAATTAATGATGAATCTCATACTGGTTGGACAACATATGGTCATACTGGTGAAGATGTTAATACTTATGCATATGGTCCTGGTTCTAAAAAATTTACAGGTAATAAAGAAAATACTGATAGTGCTAAAAACATATTCGACTTTTTCGCTAATGACGTCAAATAATGATTGAAAAAAATGATTGAAAAAAATCCGGGATGAGTAATACCTCATCTCGGATTAATTTCATGTATACAGTTATATTAAATATCTAAATTAATATTCAATATTTGGCGCTTGGTTTACATGGTTTTGATATCTTTTAAAAGCATAGTAACCTGCACCAACTAAAGTTAAAAGTATAGCTAATTTTTTCATCATCAAAACTCCTTTTCAATTTATTCATTTCAATTATCGCTTTGAAATTCTTATGACATAATTATACACTTTTTTCCAATAATTTTAAAAACCTTAATCTAATAGGATTGAAAAAACATAAATTAAATTTAATATACTTAACACAAATATACAGAATGAGTATGAATGACAACTGTTTCAGGAGAACTTTTTAATTAGATATAAAACGATATATGTTTATAAAATATCTTTTATTACTCTTGTCCTTTTAAATGTTCTATATGTTTAAAACCATCTCTTTGAATTGCTAGTTCTTCCATAATATCGTACCAATTATGACCTACTTTTTGTTGGATTGTTTGTAATAAGTGGTCTTGAGCATAATTAAGTTCATTGATTAACGCGTTCCCACTGTCAGTTGAATATAACTGTTTTACTCGACGGTCTTTGTCGGACGTTTTCTCTATGATAAGTCCCTTTTCTTTTAGAGTTTTTAATGTAGCATGCGAACCTTGTTTTGAAATTTCCAAAGTTTGTAATAACTCTTTAATAGTAATACCTGGTAATTTATTGATAAAAAATAAAAACCGGTGATGCTGACGACTCATGCCATATTGTTCAATAATGTCGTCGGCAGTTGTAACAAAGGTTTTATATGCGAAGTAAAACAACATATGTTCATAATCATTTTTATTTGTCGACATTTGCTTTCTTTCCTTTTCTTATGTTTAAGACTTATTATAATAAAAATTCAGTATTTCGTCATGTTTATACTTATAACTAGAAAGGTCAAGTTAGTTGACTTTATAATCTTAAAAAGTTATCTTTTAAATGTAATATACAAATACATAAACGAAGGTGGAATGAGTTATGAAACAACGTGTAGGACAATATTTGATGAATGCAGTACACGCTGCAGGAGTAGATAAAATATTCGGTGTCCCTGGCGATTTTAACTTAGCCTTTTTAGACGATATAATTTCACATGAACACGTAGAGTGGATTGGCAATACGAATGAATTAAACGCTAGCTATGCTGCAGATGGTTATTCACGAATCAATGGTTTAGGTGCATTAGTCACTACTTTTGGTGTAGGTGAATTAAGTGCTGTCAATGGTATTGCAGGTTCTTATGCCGAACGCGTACCAGTAATTGCAATTACTGGGGCACCTACTCGAGCGGTTGAATCTGCTGGTAAATATGTTCACCACTCATTAGGTGAAGGTAAATTTGATGATTACAGAAAAATGTTTGAACCCATTACTACAGCTCAAGGATACATTACACCTGACAATGCAACGACAGAAATTCCAAGACTAATTCAAGAAGCTATAAATGAACGTCGCCCAGTTCATATCCACTTGCCTATTGATGTAGCTATGACTGAAATAGATGTGACTTCAACGTTCCAACCTAAACAATCAACAGAACAGGATATCTCTAGCTATATCAAAATGATTGAAGATAAATTGAATGCTGCTAAGCAACCTGTTATTATTGCAGGTCATGAAATTAATAGTTTTGGATTACATTCAGAGCTAGAACGATTTGTTAATCAAACAAATATCCCAGTAGCACAACTTTCTTTAGGTAAAGGTGCCTTTAATGAGGAAAATGAACACTATCTTGGAATCTTTGATGGTAGTATTGCTGAAGAAAATGTTAAAAACTATGTTAACCAAAGCGATGCCATCTTAAATATTGGTGCTAAATTAACTGACTCTGCAACAGCAGGTTTCTCATATGAATTCGATATAGATGATGTCGTTATGTTAAATCACAACTATTTTAAAATGAATGAAACAACTTCAAACGATATTGCTTTACCTAACTTATTAAAAGGATTAATGAATATTTCATATAAAAATACATCTGATTTCCCTTCATATGTTAGAGAAGAAAATAACGATTATATATTAGATGATCAACCTTTAACACAAGCAACTTATTTCAAGATGATGCAAGAATTCATACAACTTGATGATATTTTAATAGCTGATCAAGGAACGTCATTCTTCGGTGCATATGACTTATCTTTATATAAAGATAATACATTTATAGGTCAACCTTTATGGGGCTCAATTGGTTATACATTACCTGCCACACTAGGCACTCAAATTGCTGCGCCTAACAGAAGAAATATTTTATTAATCGGAGATGGCTCATTACAATTAACTGTCCAATCATTATCTACTATAATTAGACAGCAATTGAAACCTGTTATATTTGTTATTAATAACGATGGTTATACGGTTGAAAGATTAATTCATGGTATGAAAGAACCTTATAATGATATTCATATGTGGGATTATAAAGCGTTACCTGCTGTGTTTGGTGGCGATAATGTTGCAGTTCATGATGTCAACACATCCCATGAACTTAAAGATGCTTTTGAAAACATAAACGCTAATAATGATCGTATGCATTTCGTCGAAGTCAAAATGGCTGTTGAAGATGCACCAACTAAATTAAGCGATATTGCAAAAGCATTTGCTTCACAAAATAAATAATTAAGCATTAACTTCATATAACAACTTACTTGTATAGAAATCCTCTTGAATAATGAAATTTAGATCATTATTCAAGAGGATTGTTTTTATTGATGCTGAATCATTTTTTCTTCTTCTAATTTTTCAATAACATGATTAATAGTCTGTTCCTGTATTTCTGATTTAATATCTTCATGTATTTCATCTTTAATCATAGGATATAAATGATCAATAATTTGTTTACTTGCAATTTCACCTATCTCTATTTCATATTTTTGATAAAGAAACGATTTTAATTCTTTAGAGACTTCTATAATCATATATATCACCTCTTTTTAATGATTTATTTTAATCCTCCTAAAGTTAATGCCATTATTGCTTTAATTGAATGTAAACGATTCTCTGCTTGCTTAAAAATAATAGAATACGAACTATTAAATACTTCATCAGTAATCTCCATTTCAGAGAGTCCATATTTCTGATAAACTTCGTTACCTACTTTAGTTTGTGTATTATGGAAAGCTGGCAAACAATGTAGTACTTTTACATTCGGATTTTGAACTTTTTTAATTATTGACATGTTCACTTGATAAGGTTTTAACATTGCTACACGTTCTTCTATAACATTTTCAGGTTCTCCCATTGAAAACCAAACATCAGTATATAGAGCATCTGTTTGATATATTGTATTATCTATTTCACTACTTAATTGTATTGTCGCCCCAGTTTGTTGTGCGTATTCTTTAGCCATAGTCACTACTTTTTCTTGTGGTAATCGTGACGTAGGTGCAACAATGTTTACATTGACACCTAATAAAGCGCCTGTAACTAATAAATCACTAGCAACATTATTTTGAGCGTCACCTATAAAAGTCAACGTTTTCCCTTCCAATGTACCCCATTCCTCTTTTAAAGTCATGAAGTCAGCTAACATTTGAGTAGGATGCCATTCATTCGTTAACCCATTCCAAACTGGTACATTTGCATATCTTGCTAATGTTTCCACATCATCATGTTCATGCCCTCTAAATTCAATACCATCATACATACTTCCCAATACTTTAGCAGTATCATAAATAGATTCTTTTTTACCTAAATGAATTTCATTTTGACCAAAATAATCAACATTCATTCCTAAATCATGTGCCGCTACACTGAAAGCAGCTCGAGTACGTGTTGATGGTTTTTCAAAAATAATAGCTATATTTTTATTTGGAAGTAATTGATGTGATTGATTATTTTTCTTTTCATCTTTTAATTGTCGTGCTTTTTCAATAATATAATTCAATTCTTCTTTAGTATAATCAGTCGATTTTAAAAAACATTTACCTTCAAAGTTAAATTCTCTCATGTCATCAACTCCTTGATAACATATTACAATAAAATTAATATAGATTCAATATAATGATTATTTATGCATGAATTAAAAAGCGCTTTTCCCTTTGTTATTCTGATTAGTTGCTATCTAATCTGAAGCAAAATACGTTTTCTATGTATATATGTTTTTGTAATATAAAACTATTTCATGATGTTTCTCATGAAACATTTTAAAAGAAAAAGACTAAGCAACAATCATATTATTATCTTTCAAAAATAATTTTCTACATTTCAAGCAAGTTAATCTATTTATTTATATCTTCTTGTTTTTACTTTGAAATTAAGACTACTCGATGTCTACCGTAAGACAAACCTAAGTGTGACGTATATTAAAAAAGCCTTTCATTGTCTCATTCACAATGAAAAGCTTTTAACTATATAAATATTATTCAACGCCGACATCTTCCCATGATTGATTTACTTTGTCTGCAGTGGATTTATCATATAAATCAAGTGCTGCTTGATGTAATGATTTCTTTGCATCTTCAAAATCAGAATTTGAAGAAAGATATTGTGTTAATGTTCGATAATAAATTTGTTCTGCTTTATCTTTACCAATACGTTTGATAGTTAAGTACGCAGCTTTGTTAGGTATACCAGAATTGGTATGTACTCCGCCATTATCTTCTTGAGTTTTTGAATAATGTTTCATATTAGATGGTTGATCATATTGTTCAGGTTTAGACATACTTCTAAGTGCATCGCCTTTAACATTAGGTGTGTATATATCTTCACCTATTAAAAAGTTATCACTATCAATAAAGTATGCAAAGGTATCAGAAATACTTTCATTTAAGGCTCCCGGTTGATTTTCATATACTAAATCCGCTGTTTCTTGGGTGATTCCATGTGTAATTTCATGTGCTACAACATCTTTAGCACCAGAGAATGGTAAATAATTTTCATTATCGCCATCACCATAAATCATTTTGTCTCCAATCCATGCAGCATTATTTCGATTGTCTTCATTCTCAAATTGGTTAACATGTGTCAGTGAATCGATAGTACTTCCTTTATCATCATAAGATTCTCGCCCAAATTTATTTTTATAATACTCGTAAACGTCTTTAGCATAGTCATTAGCGTCTACGCCAGCTCGTTGGGACTGACTTACAAAGTTTTTATCTTTATCAGTCATTAGTTTCGAATCACCTGATTTATCATTATAGTCATAAGCTGAAATTTCACCTTGATGTGTCACATCTTGCAGTGCATATCCTTTTTTCTGACTATTGATATTAATTTTTTTGTTTTTATTTAGTACACTTTTGCCTGTACCTTTAGTAGCAGCATGTTGCATATTATTTAATTTATCAACGACCTCACCTGTTTGGGCATCTACTTGTATAGTCCAGTGAGATATTTTAGGGTATGTTGTTACGATTTCAATATTATAAACATATTTATTATGTTGACCACTAATTTGGATATTATTCTCTTTAACAACATTATCTTTAAAGTTTTTAGCTTTATTTGATGACATAGAAATAGATTCGAATGCTTTATTCAGAGCTTCGTTTTTATTAATTTCAATACTATTACTTGGCTTAATTTCACCACCACTCGTATTTCCATTTATAAGAACTACTTTCCCTTTTTGATCTGTATGTATTTTAACTTCTCTATCAGGCACATATGTATTTTTAAACTTTGGCTGTAAAGTGTAATGTGTATAACCTAATTGGTCAGTTTTCACCTCAACAGTTTTGTAATGTTTATATTGTTTTTTCGCATTTTTATCATTAGGTAATACTTTTAATGCTTGGAATGCTTTATGTTTTTCTGTAATTTCTATTTTACTTTTAGTTGATGACTGTTCGATCTTAGCATCGGCATTTCCACTATAAATAGAACTGCTTAATGTTAATAATGAGATGCCTGAAATAGCAATTTTTGAAATTTTATTCATAGAACTCCTCCATTTATTCACAAAATTTATAATCTCCCCCAATAATATTTATATTTTTCAAAAAAGTAAATGCAAATTTCATAAAATACTTTGAATATTCTTTATAAAACACAATAAAAAAGACGTCATTTAATATATGACGTCTGTAAAAAATCTTATTTTATTTAATTTTTTTGATAGCTTTATCTTCTTTTACAGCTACTTTAGTTTTTTCATAACCAATTACTATACGGTCAATTTTACCTTTAGAAGAGTCAAACCATACTGTTTCACCTTTTTTATTAGGTTGGTAATAATAGATACCAGTATTATTATTTTTACCATTATTTACTTTTTTCAAATCTTTACCATATGATTTTTGTAAATCAGTTAGCTTCAATTGTTTTTTCAATGGAATATCAACTAGTGAAGCCTTTTTAGTTTTTTTATCATATTGGCGGAATAATTGATCTGATTTAACAATATTTTTTGTTGAATTTGTTGATGCAATTTTTATACCATTAAATGTTACATTTTGAGCTTTGATAGCATTTTTGAAGTTTTTATCTAATACGAATTTTGCATCGTAGCCTGCGTCACCTTTATAAGTATAATATGCATTATGTTGTTGTGTAGTTGCTGCATGAGCAGTAGTATTTATAACTGGCGTCGCACTCGCTGATGCACTTAATAATGTTCCAAAAGCTAATGTAGACGCAATAATTGTTTTAGTCTTTTTATTCATGAGAGTACCTCACTTTCTTTATCTGTTACTATGTCTCTCAATGAGACTTCTAAATTATACGCTATCGGTCAAAGACATACAATTAAAAGCAGTTGTTATTACATATTTGTAATATTCAAATTGTTGATGAACATAAAACACTTGTAAACATAATTAATTTTTAACATTCTTCTAAATATGTAGTTAGCAGTTGGATATAATAGTCTATGAATTTTAAATAATCCGCTTTATTTACACACTCGTCGATTTGATGAGGTCCTTTTCCTGGTCCAATCATTAAAAATGGAAAAGCATCTGTTTTACCTTTTAATAAATTAGATGCGTCTGTAACTGCAACAGTTGGTGTAATCACTAATTCTGATTGATTGAAGTAATTTGTCGCTAACTGATGTCCTAATTTAAACAAACGATTGTCTCCAGTAGTCACTACAGGATCCAAATCTAAATATATGTCGTGCGTTAATTTTGCTCCTTTATCATTTGCCATGTTGATATATTTTTCAAATAAAGCTTTAACTTTTTCATTATTGTATTCAGGAATCGTTCTAATATTAAATTCAGCAGTTGCATAATCTGGAACTGAATTTACTTGAGTGCCACCTTTAATGATGCTATTTGTCATAACAAGACCTTGTATTCTAGTTTGCACTTCTTCTTTACTAACATAACTAGGTAACTGACTAGCCATTTGGTCGACCATATTACCATAGTTTAATGCTGTACCTTTTATATTTTGAGTGATTTCTTCATATTCTTTATTAATATTTTGAATAAATTCGATCAGTGGTGTGATCGCATTTTCTCCCATAAACGGTGTTGAACTATGGCTCGAACGACCTTTAGATGTAATTCTAATATCCATAGAACCCTTATGTGCATATACAATACTTGGATATGATGGCTCAGCTATCACTAGTGCATCTACGTCATCCATATAACCTTTACGATATAATTGCTCTGATCCGGCTTGTTCCATTTCTTCTCCAGCAGTTGCTAATAATTTAATTGTTCCTTTAGGTAATTGGCCACTTTCTTTAATTTCTATCATTGCTATCACTAATGCCGCTAGTCCTGATTTCATATCGGCAGCACCTCTACCGTATAAATAGCCATCTCGTTCTGTTAACTCAAATGGAGGCGATGTCCATTCCTCATGATTTCCTTCATGTACAACATCCATGTGACCTGAAACTGCAATTACTGGCTTTCCTGAGCCAATTGTTGCAATAAGATTTGCACGTTTATCTGATACTCTGTCTATTTCAGATTCAATATTATATTTGTTAAGACATTGCTGTAAATACAACGCTACCTCTAATTCATTATCATTAACTGTAGGAATAGATACAATATCTGATAAAATTTTTACCTTTTCTTCGTTAGTTAATACGGCCATAAATTTCACTTTCTTTCCTATCATATTTGAAGTCAATTAACATTCTTCATTAAAAATATAATTAAATGATATGTTCTTATTCAGAAAATTGATTATAATATAATTAATTATCATCGAAGTTAATGGAGGATATGCTTTTGAAAAAAATATTAGCAAGTATTGTCGTTTTAGCACTTGTAATAGCATTAGGATTTTCTGTTTTCGCAGCTTTAACTCATCAAAATAAATCATCACATCACAAAACAAATCATCAAACTGAAGACAAAGATAAAAAGAAAGACTCTAAAGATAAAAAACAAACAACTACTAAACAGCAGGAGCCTGTTCAAACTGAGCCTTCATCGTCTCAACAACCAAGTAATACACGCTCTAATAGTTCAGCTAGTCAACAAACGATTCAAAAATCAAATAAAAATAATAATCAAACGTCTCAAAATCAATCAACACAAGCCAAACAATCAACACAACCTGCACAATCTTCACAACGTAGTAGTAATCAACCAACTCGTTCACAACAACCATCAGCATCTAAGAAACAAAATCAATCTAATACGAGTACAGAAACTCCTAAAGCTAACAATGGACAAACTACTAACCAAAATGCGAATCACTCATCGCAGAATAACAGTAGTAATTCAAATAAACAGAACAAATCAGAATAAAATAAGAAATAGGGTTAGGTCATTCTCACACAGGCTCAATGAGCTGAATGTCTAATCCTTTTTTGTTTTGATTTTAATTAAATCTCACTTCAATCTTTCCACTTAGCGCTAACTATTTCATCAAAATCATCACTTATTATCTTCATATCAATGAATTATATTAATATATTATAATATTATTTAAAAATGATTTTGTGTGCAAGTAACTTCTCTTAAGAAAATCACAAAAAAATTCTAGCACCAAGACATTAATTAACTGTCTTAAGTGCTAGAATCTAATTGTTATTATTCGGTTACATTACTTTCATCAACTTTAGCTGAGACTTTTCTCATTAGAGGATCAGTAATCGGTTTAAGTACTACACCTATAATTATAAACGCTAATCCAAATGCTGCTAAAATAATCACTTTTGTAATTAAAATTTCAGGCACAATACCTCCTACTGTTTCACGTAAAGCGTCAATAGCGTAAGTAAATGGCAAGTACGGTGATATCGTTTGGAAGAATTTAGGCGTTGTTTGAATTGGGAACGTTCCGCCACCGCCTGCAATTTGTAATACTAAGAAAATAATGGCAATTGCTTTACCTGGATTTCCTAATAACGATACACATGTATAGATAATTGAGTTAAATACTAACGAGCAGAACACTGCTATCGTTACGAATAATAATGGTGATTCAACAGCTGCTTTTAATATTACCAAATCTCCTATAGATACAATTAATGATTGAACAATACCTAATAAGAAGAAAAAGCCTGCTTTGCCCATGAAAATTTCGCGTGGTGTGAGTATCGGTTTCAATGATTCATGTTTATTGTCTACTGATAATAAACTCACCATCAATAACCCACCTACCCATATAGATAATGCAGTGTAGAATGGCGTCATTCCTGATCCATAATCTTTAACTGGGAAGACATCTGTTGTCTTTTTATTAATTGGATGAGCAATGACATCAGCTTGTTTTTTCAAATCATTTTTTAGAGTATCGATTAAATTATCAACAGCGTCATCTTTATCCAATTGCTTGAAAATTTTATTTGCTTTTTTCAAGTCTTTTTCAACGCCTGGTAATTTATTTTCAGAGAAGTCAGCTAAGTTAGACAATGCTTCTTTAGCTCTAGGTTGATTTTTATCTAGTAGATTAACTGCATTATCATACCTACTGAACAATGATGGTAAATTATCATTTACTGATTGTGTTGCATTAGCTAAGCGTTGTTCTAATCCAGGCAAGTCATTTCTCACAAAGTCTGCAGCCTTACCAACATCTTTTTTCACAGTTGGGAAATACGCTTGCGCTGTTTTCATGGCATTAATATATGCTTGTTCAATGCTAGGCAATACTGTTTGAATACGCTCAATTCGTTTTTGGCCGCTATCTAAAATACTTTGACCTGAATTGATCACTTGGTTAATTGAATTTAATTTAGATTGTACATTTGATAATGTTTGTTGTCCTTCAGATAATTGTGAAGTAATGTCATTTGAGATGTTTAATAAGTTTTGATTTAATTCTTTCTTAATATACGTACGGAATTGACTTAATGCACTATTTGTATCTTTGATATTTTTTAATACATTAACCGCTTCTGCTTTACCAGAACTTCCATTTGATAATGCATCGATTAATTGATTTGTAGTTCTTAATTGTTTGTTCAATTGATTGTTTGCAGATTTAATTTGTTTAATTTCTTTAGACAAATCAACATCTTCATTTTTCTCAAGTTCTGATAAGATATCGATAAATTGTTGATTATATTTTGTAGCATTTTCTAATCTTGATTTAATATTATCTAATGGTTCTTTAAACTCAGATGGCTTATCTGATGACAAAATACCATAAGATACATTTTTCAGCGCATCCATATCTTTTTGTGATGCGTTTGCTTGTACATCACTCATATTGGATAGTGATAATAACGATTCAGTCAATGCAGTATTCATTGATTTCACATCATTTGAAGTAACAAACTCATTAGAATTACTATTTTCATTATTACCAGATGTACTCAATGATTTCGTTTTAATATTTGAATTATAACTATGTCCTTCATCATGCTGTTTACCATGTGCACTCTGTTGACTTGTATTAGTTTGTTGTCGTAAGTCTTGGTTCACATTATTATTAGCATTTTGTGCTCGTCCAGCTGCGTCTTGGTAATCACCAACTCTATTTTGAACTTGAGTTAAAAATCCTTTAGCATCAGTCAATTGATCGTTTGCTTCATCAATACCTTGTCCTGCAATAGATACCCCTTTATTTATTTTAGGGAATTGTGCTGGTACATCATTCGCTGCAACATTCAAGACGCGTTCAATGTTAGGCATATAATTATTTAAAGCTAAAATTAATTTTGCCCTTTCGTTTAATGCAGGAATTGATGCATTGACTTGATTGAGTTTTTCTTGTGCATCTAAAATATCACCTTTATAATTACCAAGATTTCTAAATTGATTCGCATATTGATCAAGGTCATCCTGATGGTCATTTAAGTAGATAATTTTATCTTTAAATTTATTTATTTCTGGTAATGATTTATTAGCTGCGTACACTGCATTTTTAATTTTATTAATTGTAGGTACTTCGTCTTCAATTTTCAATCCTACTTTATTTGCTTCTGCAAGTAACGCTTTGGTCACAGTTTGGTTAAATTGTTCATTGGCTTTTTCTACTACCATCGAAGAACCTGTATCTGTTAGTTTTGCAGCTACAGCATTAATTTTTTGATTAACTTTGAAATCAACATCCGCCTTTTCAGGATGCTTTCTTAAAGTACCTGTAATTTGGTGTGTAAACTTACTTGGTATGTATATGCCTGCATAGTATTTCCCCATTTTTATTTCATGATCAGCTTTTTCTCGACTTACAAATTGCCAATCAAAGCTATCATTTTTCTTAAGTGTTTGTACCATTTTGTTACCGACGTTAATTTCTTTTCCTCTTACTTTGTCACCTTTATCTTCATTAACAATTGCCACTTTAATATGTCCAGTATTACCATACGGATCCCACATTGCCCACAAGTTAAACCAAGCATAAAATGAAGGTAATATAGCTAAACCTGCTAAAATCACCCAAACTGCCGGTGTCTTAGCAATTTTCTTTAAATCCGTTTTAAACAGTTTCAGTGCGTTTTTCATTGTCACACTCCTAAAAACAATTTATTAACTTTTCTACCTATTTTGTCACAGTCTTTATACTCATTTTATCAAATGTTATTTTACATTTTTCTAAAAACAATTTATTTTTCTTATAAAGGTTAGTATAATACATTTTGTTAGGTTATTATAATTCGTTGATATGTATCAACTATAAATGCCATAAATTAAATTATATCAAATTCAAGGTATATAGCACAATAATATTTAAATTTTCAAGGGAGCTTAATATAGATGTCTAAAGACAAATTCTTAATTTATTTACTTTCAACTACTTTAATCGTGCCATCTCTAACAACAGCACCCATAGCCCATGCTGAAGATGATCAAACACCTACACATTCGTCATCTTCACAACGCACTCAATCTCAAAGTAATGCTGATAAAAAGAGTGGTCAAGTTACTTCATCAACAAATGATAATAATGACGAAGAAGATAAAGACAAAGATCATGATACCTCTCAAAGTGATAAAGAAGCTAAAAATAAATCTTCACGTCATGATTCTAAAAATAATCAATCAAAAGAAGAGAATCATTCATCACATCATTCTACACAAACATCTGTCACTGATGATAATTATAAAAAATCCCATCAGCCAACTAATGTTATCAATCAATTTTATGATGGATTATCTTTTTCACAATCTGATTTCAATCGTTTGTGGTCACCAGATAAATATGACAATAGTTTTAGTTTAACGACATTAATTCAAAATCTATTTCATTTTGACACTGATATTTCAGACTATGAACAACCAACTCGCGATGAAGAGAAAGATAATCAAAATTCCGATGATCAAGATACTAACGATGATGTAACGAGTGACGAAAGTAAAAGCAATTTAGATAACGCATCATCTAATAACAATTTAGAACAAGATGACAATAATCAAAACGATCAAACTACATCAAATGATGATCAAACAGATCATGATAACAATGATTCTGATAATGCAACACAAGAAACAAATGATGATGCATCTCAAAGCTCAAACACAAGCCATTCAAGTCAATCAAATACTAAGAATGACGATAATACTGATTCATCAAATCAAAGTATCTCAGATTCTGCGATTGATTCTATTTTAGATGAATATAGTGAAGATGCAACGAAGACACAAAACCAATATCAATCTTCTAAAAAGAAAGAAACTCGCGATGAGAATCATTCAGAAGAACAACAAAAAGACGATACACAACAAGATATCAAGAATCCTCAATTACCAACACCTGACGAATTAAAACACAAGACGAAACCAGCACAATCATTTGAAAGTGATTTTAAAAAGTCTAATACACGTTCAACTGGTCTATTCCAACAATTACCAACATTACAAGATGGTCATTTAACAGATGGGGATATCAATGTTGTAGATAGTAAAAACACAAGAGACTTTATAAAATCTATCGCCAAAGACGCACATCAAATAGGCCAAAAAGAAGATATTTATGCTTCGGTTATGATGGCACAAGCAATCCTAGAATCTGACTCAGGTAACAGTGCGCTTGCCCAAAAACCTAACTTCAATTTATTTGGAATTAAAGGCGATTATCATGGTCAATCTGTTTCATTTAACACATTAGAAGCTGATAGCTCAAATAGTATGTATAATATAACAGCTGGATTCCGTAAATACCCTAATACCAAAGCTTCATTAGAAGATTATGCTAATTTAATTAAAGGTGGTATCGATGGTAATCCAACAATTTATCAACCGACATGGAAAAGTAAGGCATCTACATATCAGTCAGCAACATCACACTTATCACGCACGTATGCCACTGATCCAAACTATGCTAAAAAATTAAATAGTATTATTAAACATTATCATTTAACTGACTTTGATAAGAAAAAAATGCCAAGTTTAGATAAATATAATCATTCTATTAAGAATGACGATCAGTCACAATCAAGTTTCAAACCATTCGAAGAAAGTCAAGGTAGTGCTGGCTATCCGCAAGGTCAATGTACTTGGTATGTAGACCAACGTATGAAACAATTTAATGAATATATCCATAATAATATGGGAGATGCTCATAATTGGAATAACCGTGCAGAAAAAGAAGGCTACCATGTATCATCTACACCTAAAAAGCACACTGCTGTTGTTTTTGAAGCTGGTCAATTAGGTGCAGACACACAATATGGCCATGTAGCTTTTGTAGAAAAGGTTAATTCAGATGGTTCAATTATTATCTCAGAATCTAATGTTAAAGGATTAGGTGTCATTTCATATAGAACAATTGATGCGAGTGACGCTTCACAACTTGATTATATTACTGGTAAATAATTTCAAACTATAAAAAAATGGACGAGACAATATTAAATTTGCCTCGTCCATTTTTATTTTGATGTTACTGTTGATGATGTTTTCGTTTATGTCTGCTTATCCAAATAAGACTTGCCCCGAATAATGCAACAACAATTGAAATTGGCATCCAGTGTTGTTTGATTGTTTGTCCTGCTTCTGGTAATGATAGATTACCGTCATCATTAAATAACCCTTCTAACAGACCATCTCCAGAACCTAGTGTCAATCCCTTTTCTGGTGTAGGTGTTGGTATATCTTCAATTCCATCCAATAAACTACGTCCTGAATTTAATTGATCCAATAAGCTTGAATTATTATTATTCGAATGTTGATTGATTCTATCAAAGATACTCGGTCTATCTTTAATAGGAGATATAATGTAATCTAAATCTTTCTTAGCACTATCAACTTTATGTTGTAATTGTAGTAAGTCATTTGCTTTACCGTTAATTGCAGATTTAATTAAGTCTAACGTACTCGCTTTATCGATTTGAATACGATTAATGATGTCTGCCAACACTTTGGCTTTTCCTTGTTCAATACGAGTGGCTAATATCGTTTCAATGGCTTGTCTTTTATCTTTAGCATTATTTAATACGTCATTTAAGATATCATCTGCAGTGACGTTCCCTTGTTTATCAATTTGCTGTTTTAACTGATCTATAATTTGTTGATTATTTAAATTTCCATTTGCTAGTTGATTGGCGATACGTTCTGCTTCTTTGTCACCTAATCGGGTAGAAAGTAATTGTTTAATCAATTGTTGCTTATCTTTAGACTGGTCTAGCATTGATTTTAAAATGTTATCTGATGAAGTATGGGATAAGTTATCAAATTGTTTTGCAATTTGATTAGCGATTTGTTCATCTGATCGACCTTTGGTTTGTATTTTTTTCAGTGTTTGATTCGCTTCATTTTGGCTCATAACGTTATTTAATATCGCTTTAACTGATTTATTTTTGTCTTTAGAGTTATTGAGCTCATCAAGTATTAAATCACGTTGTTGATTTGTACGATTTTGAGTTTGACGAATATCTCGTTTCAATTCCTTTTTACTTTGAGTAGATAATTCACTTTGTTGATTAACATTATTTTCTAATTGCTTTAAGGCATCTTGTTTATTATTCAAATATTGACCATTATTTGCATGACTTTCAGCTAATTTTTTAGAAATATCATGATCAATTTTGTCGCTGCCTTCTAACTTTTTAGTAACATCATTCACTTTATCTTTAGCTTTATTATTAGTACTCTCTGAATTTGTATCTTTGATTAATTGTTGAACTTGAGATGATGTTTGATTTTCTTTATCTTCAACATTATTTTGCTTTTGCAAATTACTCTTCGTTTGTTCTTTATGATTGGATTGTACTTTCTTAGAATTGTTTGATGGTTCAACTTTTTCCAGTTGATCATTGTTGTTATCTTCTTCGCCATTTATTGTTGCATCTTGTTTGATTTTATCCAAATCATCGATGATATTGCCCTTTTTATCATCTGAATTCGTTTTATCAAGTTGTTGATTTTGTTCCTCGGTTACATCTTTATCATTATCGGAATAGGAATCTCCTTCACTTAGTTGACTATTATCAACTTTCGAGGATGAAATGTCTAAATCCTTTAACATTTTGTCTAAATTCTCTGTCACATCTTTATTATCATCAGTATTACTGGAATGATTTACTTGTGAATTTGATTTTTCATTCTCAGTACTCTTAGCAGTCTGTTTCTTTATTGTTTTTATTTTTGTATCTTCTTGCTTAGCATTTTTAATAATTTTGTCCAAATTAGTATTATCAGTCACGTCATCCAATTGTTCTAGATAATCTTGCTGTTTTTCTTCATTCAAATGGCTGAGTTGTTTAATGTCATGTTTAGCTTTTTTGATTTGACCTTGCAAACTTTCTTCTTTCGATTCAAGTGTGCTATAAGATGATGAATCCTTTGCTTGGACTTTCATATTATTTGTAAAACCATATCCAATCATTGAGCCACTGATTAAAAGCGCTGAACAAGATAGTTTCAAACATATGCTGACTTTATTTGTTTGTTTATCTTTCATGTTTTCAATCTCCTTTAGCCGATTAGTAATTTTAAATTTGTTTTTATTATATAACAAACTCCTATAAAATTACACTTTACATTTTAAATAGAAGGTATTTGATATCCTTATAAATTTTATCAAACAAATACGTTGTATTTCTATGTATATAGCTTTATAATTCAACCAAGCTAAATTAATTGGTTTTTGTATATAATTTAACTTAATTAAATTTAAAAGGAGTTTTTCAGATGGCAGAGTCAATTTATTCTACTACTATTATTAGTAATGGTGGTCGAGATGGTCGTGTATTTAGCCCGGACAATACTTTCGTACAAAATTTAGCGACGCCTAAAGAAATGGGTGGTCAAGGCGGTAACGACACTAACCCTGAACAATTATTCGCTGCAGGATATAGTGCTTGTTTTAACAGTGCTTTGTCTTTAATTCTATCTCGTAACAAAGTCAACGATGCAAATCCTGAAGTAGAAATAACGATTGAATTAGTTAAAGATTCTACGGATAACGGTTTTAAATTAGCTGCAGACATTCAAGTTACTTTAGAGAATGTATCTCAAGAAGAAGCAGAACAATATGTTGAACAAGCTCATCAATTCTGCCCATATTCTAAAGCAACACGTGGAAATATTGATGTTTCGTTAAAAGCAATTGCTCAATAATAGTAGATAATTTTTAATTACCCCTATGATTTCATTAATATATATTAAATATCTTGAAAGTGGTGGAGAATGAATGATTCTCCCCACTTTTTTTAATATTTTATGATCTTATTCAAAATATAATGGTAAACAAGTACATCCCTATCCCAATTTTCAACAGTTATATTCAAAAACATCCTATTTCACTAATTATTTATATAAATTAAGGGAATAAGGTACAACAAGCTCTATAATTAATTCCCTATTCAATGAGAACAACAACGTTACAGCTAACATTATCAATTAATTTTCCAACAATTTTTGCAATCTGTTTCATTTTTCAACGCCTTAAAAAAATTAATGGTGTTTCATATAGTTGAATCTTGTTAAATTGATAAATGTAACTTTTACACACCATAGATTTCACTCAATTAAATTGAGCTTAACTTCATATGTACGACATAAGTTTACTAATAAAAAAACAAATAGGAGGAAATGTCTTGGCAAAACTTTTATACAAATTAGGCAAATTTATCGCTGAGCACAAATGGTTAAGCATTATTTCATGGCTTATCATTCTTGGCGTAATTATCACACCACTATTGATAAGCTCCCCAAAATTCGATAGTGATATCACTATGAATGGACTTAAATCATTAGACACAAATGACAAAATGTCTAAAGAATTCCATCAAGATAGTGAGAAGGCATCGATGAAAATTGTGATTCATTCTGATAAAAAGAATGGCATCACTGATAAAAATACTAAAAAAGACATAGAAAAAGCTTTAGATAATATTAAACAAGACGATGATTACGTACAAAATGTAAGTAATCCATATGAAACAAATCAAGTAAATGATGATAAAGATACTGCTATTGCAACAGTAAACTATGTTGTAAATCAAACATCATTACAAGATTCTTCTAAAAAAATTATCAATCGAGAAATGAAAGATGTTAAAGATGACCACAATGTTCAAATAGAACAAACAACTGGAAGCTCAATGAATTCTGAAATTGGTGGTAATTCAGAACTTGTTGGTATCATCACAGCATTTATTATTTTATTAATTACATTTGGCTCATTAATCGCTGCAGGTATGCCGATTGTAAGTGCCTTAATCGGTTTAGCTTCAAGTGTGGGAATCATTTCATTACTAACTAATGTATTTGACATTCCAAACTTCACATTGACGCTAGCAGTAATGATTGGTTTGGCAGTTGGTATCGACTACTCCTTATTTATTTTATTTAGATATAAAGAAATTAGGAAAAAAGGTACACCTCCTGTTGAATCCATCGCTTTAGCAGTTGGAACAGCCGGAAGCGCCGTTATCTTTGCCGGATTAACAGTAATGATTGCTGTCTGTGGATTATCATTAGTAGGTATTGACTTCTTAGCAGTTATGGGATTCTCTTCTGCACTTAGTGTTTTATTTGCTGTATTAGCAGCCTTAACACTATTACCTGCATTAATTAGTGTATTCCATAAACAAATTAAGATTAAAAACAAACCAGAAAATAATAAAGACCCTAAAGATCATAAATGGGCAAATTTCGTAGTTGGTAAACCTATAATTGCAATTATTATTAGTTTAATCATTTTAATTATCGCTATCATACCTGTATCCGGAATGAGATTAGGTATCCCAGATGATAGTCTTAAAGCTAATGATTCATCAGCACATAAAGCTTACAACTTAATCACAGATAACTTTGGTGCAGGCTATAATGGACAAATTGCAATGCTTGTTAACACTAAAGATGGCGGTAGCAAAAAATCTATCGAATCTGATTTAAACAGCATGAGAAAAGATATTAAAGACATGGATAATGTAGATACTGTGGAAAAACCACAATTAAATGATAATAATCATTATGCACTTATCCAAGTTATTCCAGAAGATGGTCCTAACGCTAAATCTACAAACGATTTAGTTTATGATTTACGTGATTACAATAAAGATGCTAAAGAAAAATACGATTTCAATTCTGAAATAACAGGTCAAAGTGTTATTAACATTGATATGTCAGAAAAACTTAACAACGCTATTCCAGTATTTGCAGGCGTTATCGTATTATTAGCCTTTGTATTATTAGTATTTGTCTTCCGTTCAATCCTTGTACCATTAAAAGCAGTACTTGGTTTCGTACTTTCATTAATGGCTACATTAGGTTTCACAACTTTAGTAATGCAAGATGGTTTCTTAGGTGGCTTATTCGGTGTCGAAAACACTGGACCAATATTAGCCTTCTTACCTGTTATAACAATAGGCTTACTCTTCGGTTTAGCTATCGACTATGAATTATTCTTAATGACACGTGTTCATGAAGAATATAGTAAGACTGGCGATAACGACCACTCTATTAGAGTAGGTATTAAAGAAAGTGGCCCAGTTATTGTTGCTGCAGCATTGATTATGTTCAGTGTGTTTATTGCTTTCGTTTTCCAAGATGATATGGCAATTAAATCAATGGGTATTTCTCTAGCATTCGGTGTTTTATTTGATGCATTTGTAGTACGAATGACATTAATTCCAGCATTAACAAAATTATTCGGTAAAGCTTCATGGTACATGCCTAAATGGTTGCGTAACATCCTCCCTGAATTAGATATCGAAGGTAAAGCATTAGAACAAGATTCAAATAGAGCTAATTCTCAAGCACATTATAATGAAGATGATTATAATGCTTATGCCGATGACCGTCGTCAAAGAGAAGATAGAAATAGTGTAAGCAACCAATATCGTTTAGATGAGCAACGTCGTTTCCATAATGAAAATGGACAACATTATAACGACAACCGTGATCATTCAACATATACTAGTGAATCACACTTATCTCGACTTTCTTCAAACGAACCTAATGATGATGTAGATTATGAATCTTTATATAACAAAGAAGGAAATGGACAATATGTTGGTAATCGCAGAAATGATGATTACAGACACTACGATAGTCCAAATAATTATGATAACCATAACACTTCGTACGCACGTCGTTCTCAATCAAATCAACAAAGCAATGAAGTACGTACGACTGAATTATTTAAAGATTTATCAAGTAAATCAAATGGTCAAGATGTGTTATTCCATGCTCTAATGTTATATGCAAGAGAAAATGATCACGATGTTTATAATCAATATAATCATCACTCTGATCAACAATCTCATGACGACACTCACCGTAATAACGATAGAGATAGATATTAATTTTTAATAGGAGGAAATGCTGAATGTTTAAAACAAGAAGTTTAAAACTTTTAGGCCTATTTGCCACTATTGCCTTAGCCATTGTGCTAAGTGCATGTGGTAACGGTGGCGGAAGTTCATCAAAAGAAAAAGACACATCACTTGGTAATAAAGAAATCGAATTACCTTACGTTGCTAGCGATAACTCTGCACCACGTACATTAGTCATTGCTGAAGTTTTAAAGAAAGCTGGTTATGATGTAACAACAACACCTGTTCAAGCAAGTGGCCCGTTATATGCTTCTGTAGCTGAAAATCCGGATTCATTCCATGCATCAGGTATTTTCCCATCTACAGATAAAAGCTATTATAATAAATTCAAAAGTAAATTATCAGTTTATGACAAAGAAAATTTTGTAGATGACGTTAAAGTTGGCTTGGCCGTACCAAAATACGAACAAGATATCGATTCTATTGCTGATCTTAAAGACAGTAAAAAATTCGATAAAGACATTCAAGGTACTGACGCAAGAAATGGCGTTATGAAACAAACTAAAAGTGAATTAGATGAAGATAATTTAGACGGCTATAGTCTTAAAGAATCTTCAGACCAAGATCAATTTAAAGCGATTCAAAAAGCTTATAAACAACAACAACCAATCCTATTTACAGCAATGGATTCAAGTTGGTTCTCTAAAGAATTAGATGTAAAAATGTTAAAAGATCCAGATAAAATCTATGGTAAAGAAGATCAACATATCAATTTAGTATTTAACAAAGAATTTAAAGAAAATCATCCAGCTGCGTATACAATTGCAACACGCATGTCAGACGACTGGAGCAAAAAAGATGAAGATCAATTAGCTAAGAAAATCTTCAAAGACCAAAAAAATCCAGAACAAGTTGCAAAAGATTATGTAGATGACCACGACAATAAAGTAGACGAATGGTTAGAAGGCATCGACCACTAATCTTAGCTACGAATTAATAACTCCGAGTAACAATCATGTAAAGGACTTGAGAATGAAGACATTCTCAAGTCCTTTTTTGTGTATTTAACTGAAGATAATTGTTTAGTTTATGTAAAAACCATTTATATTTGGTAAGATAAAATTATTCGTGATACATTACGAAATAAACATTGTTATTATTAATTAACATTATTACTTGAGGAGTCATAGTTATGCCAACATCAACACAAAAACGCATGATTAAACATATTAATCAAACTGCCTTTGAATTGTTACACCATAATCATTTTGATGAAATTACTGTACAAAAGATTTGTGAAGCAGCCGAAATTAACAGAAGTACATTTTATCGATATTTTCAAGATAAATATGATCTACTTCTACCACTTACAGAATTCTTAATGGAAGAAGAAGTAGTGAAGTATGATGGCCATAATGCTTCAACAGATGCGTTCGAACTGTTTATCCATTTTATTGATAGTAACAAACGCGTTTTTAAAAATTTATTAGTAGCTTCAAGACAAGAAGATGTATTTCGTCTGTTCACTCGATATGGTAGTGAAAAAATGATTGAAGAAGCACAAAACAATAATGACCCTCTTTCTAATAAAATTAATAATAGTAAATTCCCACAATTAATTGCTGATTTTTATAGTAGTGGTTTAATAGAAATTATTCGTCGGTGGGTTGAAAATGACTATAGTTATTCAGCTGATGAAATTTTAGAAGCTTTATATGATAGTTTGGATATCAATATCCCCTCTTGTTATAGCAGACAAACACAATTTGACAACCAAAATTGACAGTGTTAACTTTAACTAGAATGACTATTCTATTTTTAATGAGTGATGAAGATGTCCAAGAAGAAACAAGATTTATTAGAAGTAGCTGAACGATTATTTTATCAACACGGTTTCCATGGTGTTGGTCTCAAACAAATTATTCAAGAAGCTAATGTAGCCACAATGACACTTTATAATCATTTTGATTCAAAAGAAAAATTAGTAGAAGCTGTCCTTAAACAACGTGAATCACGTTATTGGCATTATTTAGAAGATGGTGTTAATCAATCTCCTCATCAACCTTTTATTTCAGCTGTTGATGCACATTGTAAATGGTTAGAAGACTATTCTTATACTGGAGATATGTTTATGAGAGCTATCGAAGATAATAGGGACAGTGATAGTAATATAGAATCTATCGCTCGTGGTCATAAAGAGCGTCTTTTAAACTTTCTTGAAAATTTAGCTACTCGATCTAACTTTAAAAATGGTCGTGATTTAGCGATTAGATATACTTTACTTATGGAAGGTACAACTTCTATGACAACACTATTAGGTGTAGATGAAGCGACAAAGCATGCACGTTATATTGCACATCTATTTATAGATGAAGCAACCAAATACAATTAATATTTGAGATTGATGTTTTCATCAATCTCTTTAATTTCAACCTAAAATAGAATGAACGTTCTATATAAAAGAGGGAGTGATCATATAATGAATTTCTATAAACTTGTATTTCCAGGTATTGCCATGATTGCTACAATCTATGGTTTAGGTAGATTTAGTTTTGGCCTATTTCTCCCTGATATTTCTAAAGATTTACATTTAAGCGCTTCAAGTGCTGGAATTATATCATCTTTATTTTATTTATCTTATTGTTTTACCATCATCTATGCTACGTTAAGAACTGCAAAAACTGGTCCTAAATATATGATTATGTTAGCTAGCTTATTAGTTATTTTAGGTTTAATCACCATTAGCATAGCCTCCAATGCATTGACGCTTTCTTTAGGTGTTATATTTGCTGGAGCGAGTTCGGGCCTTATCTCTCCACCTTATGGTTATGCTATTTCATTATGGATTAAATGGGAACAACAAGGTAAAGCTAACACATGGATTAATTCAGGTACGAGTATAGGTTTAGTGTTTACTGGAATAACTGCTATGTTAGTTTTTATAGATTGGCGTTCAGTATATTTAATTTATGGGATTATCGCCATTTTAATTACCGTATGGAACTTCTTTATTATTCCGTCTTTAAAACACAACATAAACATAAATCCAGGTTCTCTTAATATTCTAGATATAAGTGCCAGTAAAAGAATTATCTTTGCATCTACAATATTAGGTATTTCAACTGCACCATATTGGACCTTTTCAAAATCATATGTTCAAAATACTGATCACTACTCGCCTATCGCTTTATCTATATTTTGGATACTTATTGGTGTAGCTGGTGTATTAGGCGGTATTTCCGGTCGAATGATTGATCAATACGGACTTAAGTTCTCATATTTTTTAGGTGTCATTTTAATGGCAGCTGCATCTATTCTACTGGCATTAACACCTTTTATTTGGATAGTACCTTTCCTAGCTTCTTTACTTTTTGGAGCAAGTTATATATTTATTACAGGTGTATTGCTTGTTTGGGGAGTTAAATTGTTCGTTAAAAACGCTTCTCTTGGTATAGGAATTCCATTTTTAATGTTAGCAGTAGGACAAGTCATTGGTTCTGTTTTAGCAGGCCCTATTGTAGAAGAATTAGGTTATACATTCACCTTTGTAATATATGGCATTATTGGTTTAACACCAATCTTAATCTATCCAAAAGTTGAAGTTAAACCTCCGAAAGTTAATATCGACGATGAATATACAAAACTACAAAAAGCAAATAAAGATTTACTATAGATATAAAAGAAAGCTCCTCAAAGCGAATTGAGGAGCTTTCTTTATTTATATTAATCTTCATTTTTATTATCGAAATTTCTTCCTTCTAGTCCTGCTAATTCTTCTTTAGATGCATGTGGTGCTTTCATCTCAAACACTTTATCTACAACAGTGTAATCATAATATCCTAAACGTGCAATTGGACGAATTGAAGGTATATCTAGCTTTCCATCTTCAGTAATCACTTTATCATCGATATGAACTTGAGCAACACGACCAATTACAATATCCACTGTAGATACCGGGTCACCAGTTGGTATACGAATAGTTTGAACATATTCACATTCAAAATGAACAGGAGATTCCTTAACTCTATATCCAGGTGCTTCAATACATTCTTCTTTAGTCACACCAGCATATTCAAATTCATCTTCTTCGGGTGCTAATGCTTTGGATGATAAATTAACAGCTTCTCTTAAATCATAAGTCGCCATATTCCAAACAAACCAACCTGTTTCTTCTGCATTTTTCACTGTATCTTTACGTTCGTGGTCTCCTAAAACAGATTGATTAGCGGCAAACATAACCATTGGCGGGTTCCATGTTAGATTCTGATATTGACTATAAGGTGCTAAATTATCTTTACCATCCTTAGAAACAGTTGATATCCATCCTATAGGTCTTGGTACTGTACTACTTTTAAATGGATCATGTGGTAATCCATGAGATTTAGTGCCTTGCTTTGGTGAATAATTCATTGTTCCTCACCCCTATTAAATATTTATATTTCTTCAATCATACAATAACTTCATTGATAATTCTAATACTAAAAAACGATTTACTTATAGTCACATGCTATAAATAAATCGTTTAAAAATAATTAATAACTATTAATCTAACAATATTCCTTTAACTTTTATTTAATAAGCGTTAGCATCACTAGGCATAAATAACGATACGATAAATGCAACAAAACCTATACAAGCGATTGAAGCAAACATCATAAAGTAACTAGACATCTCACCAATATAAATCATTATTATTGGAGCAATGGCTGTTCCCATAAATAATATCACTGTATTTACAGATAAAAAGAATCCTTGATTACGATTAACTGTAATTCCTACTTTTGAAATGACTGAAGGGATTGCAAAGGCAATACCAGCTACAAACGTAACGCTAAAAATAGTTATGCAAATAATGTTAGTAGTCATTCCCATAACTAAAAGTGAAATTGTACTTATTAATAAAGCTAATGAGATCAATCGTTTGATACCTATGCGACCGCTCAAACGTCCAGCTAATAATGATAGCAACATACCAATAACACCAAATAGTTTTACTAATGATGCTGTTGAAATGTCACCATTCAATTTATCAGATAGTATATATAAATTTAAAATAGCGTACATACTAATAAACATAATCAATAAAGTAAATGAAATGAATAAACAGTAAATAACTTTTAAATTATCTCGAAAGTCTTTGAAGTTATTAAAAAATTTAAGTAATTTAACATCAGTATTTCTGCGAGGACTTTCAGGTACAAATTGATAAATAACAAATACCAATAACAAATATAATACTGTTAAAGTAAAATACACCCAATGCCAATTTAAATGATGAACTATCATTTCACTTAAATTTTGTCCTAACACACCAGATAACATAAAACTTGTACTAATAAAGCTAATTGCTGTAACTCTCTTTTTAGCAGGGTAAGTTTCTGTGGTATAAGTAATGGCTACTGGAGAAAATGCAGCGGCAAATATTCCTTGTAACGCACGCATAACAAGTAATAATGTAAATGAATTTACAAAGCCAATAATAAAGCAAATCAATGTCAAACCACTTAATCCTATTAATATTGTTTTAATTCTCCCGTATTTATCAGAAATGGTTCCATAAAATAGACAGCTAATTGAATACATAATAGAGAAAATAACACCATTTAAAGTAGCAACAGATTGTGGAATATGAAATGAATGAGCAAATGCTGCAGTAAGCGGAAGTGCAGTATATAAACTTCCCATAACGATAATTCCTGAGAAAAAGAGAATTATAGTTATAAGATTATAATGACGTTGTTCTTCCATTTATCTTTATACTCCCTTCCTATTTTTTATTAACGTTACCTATTATTACACTTTAACTCATAAAACTAAAGAACCTATTTAATTTGCAAAAAATTTAAAATTTATAGCAAATTAAATACCACGTTGATATACGCTGTAATTTGCTCATCTATCCCTTTTATAACCTACAAGCAATTCGTATTGACTTTCATCACCCCAAGATATATAATATATCCAGTATAAAAAATATATTAAATGGAGGTGACCCATATGAAAGTAGAATTAGGTTTAACATCTTTTGCTGATAACACTGTTATTCACATGCCAGAAGGTTCAGAATTACCTATCTCAAACGCGGAAAGAATTAGAAATATCGTTGAAGAGATTCAGCTTGCTGATCAATTAGGATTAGATGTGTATGGTCTTGGAGAACATCATAGAAAGGATTATGCAGTATCCGATCCTGTTACAGTATTAGCTGCAGCTGCTGCAAAAACATCTCACATTAAACTTTCTTCTGCCGTTACCGTATTATCGTCTGATGATCCAGTCAGAGTATACGAACGTTTTTCAACATTAGACGCCGTATCTAATGGTAGAGCTGAAGTAATGATTGGTAGAGGTTCATTTATCGAGTCATTTCCTTTATTTGGTTACAATTTAAATGACTATGAGGATTTATTTAATGAAAAGCTTCAAATGTTGCTAAAAATCAACAATCATGAAATGATAGATTGGGAAGGTAAATTACGACCTAGCATTGATAAGACAGGTATATATCCTAGAATAGAACATGGACAATTACCTATTTCAATTGCTACAGGAGGAACACCTGAATCTTCTTTAAGAGCTGGTGCATTAGGTTTACCAATTACTTATGCTATTATTGGTGGTAATCCTAAACGTTTTACTCGCAACATTGAGATTTATAAATCTGTTGCTGAATCATATGGTCACAATCCTTCTGAACTGCCGATTTCAGTCCATTCTTGGGGCTATATTGCTGATACAGATGAACAAGCTAAACGTGAGTTCTTCCCGTCATTAAAAGCACATCAAGATATACTTGGTAGAGAACGCGGTTGGCCAATTTTTGATGAACAAGCCTTTGAAAGAGAAATTGGAAGCAATGGTGCGATATACTTAGGAAGTCCAGAGACTGTCGCACAAAAGATAATTGAAACTATAGAAACTCTAGGTCTTAATCGTTTTATGATTCATACACCAGTAGGATCAATGCCTCATGAAAAAACAATGCATTCAATTCGTCTTTTTGGGGAAAAGGTTAAACCTATAGTAGATAAATATTTTAAAGATAAATAGGAGGAAATATTATTATGATATTACGTTATGCTACAAATTTAAAACTTGCTAAAGAATTATACCATGCATCAAAACCAAAATTACAAGGTGATCAAGGTATGGTTGATACATTCACAAATGTGTTCGGATTACCAGAACAATCTGTTAAATTAGCTGGTGGTGTTGAAGCTGCAGCTGCAGGTTTATTCGCAGTTAGTTTCTTAAGTAAAACAGCTTCACGTTTAGGTTCATTAGCTACTATTTCAGTATTAGGTGTAGCAACTTATAAACACTTTGAAGCTGGCCATGGTAAAAAAGGTGCACAACACGCATTAGACTTACTAGGATTAGCAACATTAAGTTTACTAGATACATTTGATGGTAAACGCAAATAATTTTGACCATAAAATAGACCACATCCTTGTGGTCTATTTTATTTATATTTATTTAACAAATGTAATGGAATATGACACATATGATGATCTTCAGGATAATGTTCTAATCTATCTTGATGTTCTAACGCACTTTTTACATAATTAGACAGAGGTAAGACTTCCACCTTTATTTTAAAACAATCTTCTCTTTGATTTATAAAGTCTTTCGCTTCTTGCAAATGTTGATCATCCTTACTATAAAAACCTGTTCTATATTTTTTACCTACATCATGCCCTTGTTTATTTACACTATATGGATCAATGACTTCAAATAAATACTCCATAATTTTATATATTGTTAACACTTCAGGATCATAAGTTAATTTTACGCATTCTGCATATCCATCATAATTCCCATCTAATGTTTGAGTCTTTCCATTGGCACTTCCAGCTTCTGTTGAAATAATGCCTGGTATTGTTTTAAAAAATGCTTGCACTCCCCATAGACATCCACCAGCCACATATACTGTTTCCATACTATTCACCTCTTTAGTTGAATTATACAAAAATAAATTAAAAGTACTTATTACTTCTCTATATAACAAAATATTCATAAACAACCAATGCAAAGTGACAAAACTGTTATTCAATTGACACCTCATACATAGGTCTTTTAAAAGTTTAAATGATATCTTTAATTTAGATATTAAATAGCTTTAATCATTTACCATTTACTCAAGGGGAGATCTATTTGTTTCATCAATCTATCAAATATTTTATCAGTGCTATTGTCATTGCTATAGCTTTATTACTTAATTTCAACCAAAATGTTTTAGCTACTACAAACGAAGATCCACATAAAAACCACATTTCAAATCAAAAAGATAATACATATACATTTAAGACAACAAAAGAAAGACATGTGCAACAAATGAAATTGTTGCCTGAAACTGGTCAAAACAGAAAGCATACACCCCTCCTAGGGTTAGTAGTGCTTTTAGTATTAGGTATTACTTTTATCTTTATAAAACGAACTTCATCTAAAAAATAATATATTTTATATTAATTTCTCCTTTCTTAAACTTTCATAAATTAATCTTTTTTTCATATAAGTATCGATAAATACCAACTTCTTATAGTTTTTATCGATACTTTTTTCTATAGTTAAATCGAATTAACGACAATTAAATAATATTAAACTCCATTTAATTAAATAAAATAAAAAGAATTATTTTCAAAACTTAAATGTCATAAATATTTTTAAAAAATTTATATATTTATATTGACTTAAAAATATCTGATGTTATATTTGAATCGTAAATAAATTTTTTGGAGGTTTTTATATGAAAGCAAAATTTTTCACAGCTAGTTCTTTGTTAATTGCAACTTTAACGTCCGCTACTCTTCTCAACTCAGCACAAGCCGACACTATGTCCACGCAACATCAAGATAATAACCAACAAGTTAAACAGAGCCAACACCAAAAGAAATCTAACATTCAGAACAAAGACAACATTAAACCTATCGAGAAAAAAGAAAGAGCAAATGTTATATTACCTAACAATAATAGACACCAAATTACAGATACGACTTTAGGACACTATGCACCAGTAACTTTCATTCAAGTCAAAACTAATGGCGGTACTGCAATTGCATCAGGTATCGTAGTTGGTAAAGATAAACTTTTAACAAATAAACATGTCGTCGATGCTACTAATGGTAATCCACAAAATCTAACTGCAGCCCCTTCCGCTATCAATGAAAATGACTTCCCTAATGGTAGCTTTACTGCTGAAACTATCACTAAATATCCTGGTAATGCTGATTTAGCCATCGTAAAGTTCTCTCCTAATCAAAACGGTGAAAATATTGGAGATGTTATTCAACCAGCAACAATAGACGGTAATGTAGATTCAGAAACTAACCAACCTATTACTGTAACTGGATATCCTGGTGACAAACCACTTGCTACTATGTGGGAAAGTAAAGGTAAAATCACTAAACTTCAAGGCGAAAATATGCAATATGATTTAAGTACTACTGGTGGTAATTCCGGTTCTCCAGTATTTAACTCAAGAAATGAACTTATCGGTATTCATTGGGGTGGCGTTTCTAATGCTTATAATGGTGCGGTTTACTTCAATGATGATGTTTTAGATTTCTTAGAACAAAACATTCAAGATATTAACTTTGCAAATAATGACGATGGCAATGATGACGCCGCTTAATTTTAAAATATTTTAAATATAGCTATACAATATCCATCCAATGGAGGTTTATTAATGCAAACTACATCTAAATATAAATTATTTAAGTTACTTACTTTTTCTATCATTGTTGCTTTACTGTTATCACTAAGCGCTATAACTAATATTAAAACAGCTCAAGCTAATCAAGATTCAGATCAACTTGAAATTAATGTAAAGAGTAACAAAGTACCTCAAAAAGTAGAACAATTAGCACAACAACAGTATGTTGGCTATGCACAAGCACTTGATAAACAACACAATAAGCAAAGTGGGAAATATCAATTAGGCGAACCTTTTAATATTTATAAATTTAATGGCGAAGAAGATAATAGTTATTATTATCCTATTTTGAAAGATGGCAAAATTGTATACACACTAACAATAAGTCCAAAAACAAATTCCGACTTAAAAAAATCTAAAGAAGACGCTAATTATAGCGTGAAAATATCTAATTTTATTGCTGATGATTTAGATAAAATTAAAGATAAAAATTCAAAAATCACTATCCTTACTGATGAAAAAGGATTTTACTTTGAAGAAGATGGCAAAGTCAAATTAGTTAAATCTACACCACTACCTACTAACACTAAGGAAAAAGAAAGCAGTAAAACTGTTTCTTCAACACTCAAAAAACAATTAAACAATACATCTGAACCGACTAAAATTAAAGAAACTCAATATGCAGAAAATGAAAGTAATAATCAAGTTCAATATGAAAACACCCTAGATCATTTCAAAATTAGAGAACAACAATTTGATAATTCTTGGTGTGCAGGATTCAGTATGGCTGCCCTACTTAACGCTACAAAAAATACAGATAAATACAATGCATATGACATTATGAGAACTTTATATCCTAATGTTAGCGAAGCAGAATTGCCACAATATTCTACTAACCCAAATCAAATGATAAGATACGGTAACTCACAAGGTAGAGATATCCAACATCAAAGTGGCATGCCTTCTTATAACCAAGTTGATCAATTAACTAAAGATAATAAAGGTGCTATGATTTTAGCACATAGTGTTGAAAACAATCCAAATGATCCTCATCTTGGTCACGCTCTAGCCGTGGTTGGTAATGCTCAAATTAATAATGAAGATAAAATTATCTATTGGAATCCTTGGGATACTGAACTATCTATTCAAGATGCAGATTCTAACTTATTACATCTGTCATTCAATAGAGACTATACATGGGATGACACAATGATAGGTTATTAATTAACATAGTCATTGATATTGATTAGAGGTAGGTGAAAGTATGTATCAACTTCAATTTATTAATTTAGATTTCAATCCATCAACACTCACAAAGGAACAGCTTAATTTGATTCAACAATTTTTAGGTAATTGGAAAAACCAATCACTTAAAAAATCAATTAGTATTCGATATGAAAGACATACTCTTCTTAATCAATATCAAATAATTCAAATTGATTCTAACCATCAGCGTATCAAAATATTACCTGAAGATAATCAGCAAATAATATATACATTAGACTATGAAGACTCACAACATATTTTAATACAAACATCGATTCATCATTCTTACGGCACTTCAAGACCAATAAGATATGAAAAATAAATTACATTAAAATCACAATATGAATAACGCCGTTCAAAGAAAGATACATTAAAGCATCTCCTTTGAACGGCGCTTTAATATGTTTAATTAATAAGTAGTTGAACTCCTCTTACTATATTAATGATAAATAGTATGCCTGAACCAATGATTAATATAGTAGCTAAAATAAATAATAGTACCATTAGTATAGTGTTACTATCGTAAAATGCTGGTGCCATTGCAAAACAAATTAAAGACACGACGATAAATAACCACGATAAAATATGATTGAATAATGCATTTCTAGAATGTGTAGATGCAGGTTTTTCACCCACAATCCAAACAATAAGTGGGAACAGTACGGGTGCAAAAAAGATACTTAAATAGCTTAACGATCCCAGTACATTATTGGTTCTATTATCCAATTCTCTATTGTTATCTTCCATCTGTTGCCACCTCTTTTTTCATTTCATTTCTTTGTATATACTCAATTATTTCCTAGGTTATTTATTTATACCTCTAGTAGCGTTGATTTACACATTATCATCTATATATCCCATTTAATTAACTATCTAATAATATAACCCTGTTGACCTAATATATTTAAAATACTTTTAGCCTGTATATTCATACCTTTAGTACTGATAATTGGATAATTATAAAAATTTAAAACTTGTTGTTCTAAATTTGCATCATTAAATAAAAATTGATGAGGATAATGTTCTAATAATTCTTCGGTGACAGCTTGTTTTAACGCTAGTATTTTAGCACCGTAATGCATACCTTCTATAAGCGGCAACCCAGTACTTTCTACTTCAGAGGTAAACAACAAATGATTACTACGGTAATAAGTCTGCATTTTCAAACAATCAATTGAACCAATAAATCTTACTGGTAGTTTTTCTTTACGACATTGCTTAAACATTCGTTTTATTGAACGTGTTTCATCTCCGTTTAATGTGATTTGTATATAAGAAGGAATTTGAAATTTCTTAATTGCTTGTCCCACTTTTACTACTAAATCAAAACGTTTATAGTTTTCAGTATTAGTCGGATAAAATAAATGGATGGCTTCATCATGTACTTCAGGGTACGAAGTAAATAGTTTTGGCTGACAAACTTGAACTTGGTCGTTATATGGTTCTACTAACTTTTTCATTTCATTAGTCTGAACAATAATACAATCTGCATCACTCACGCTTTTTCTAATCTTTTTCTTTAATATATTCATTTTCAATCGCTTAAGCATACTATCTGATTGTTTGTACGATTCGTTTATGAATGCAAGTGCTTGATGAACATATAAAATCTGCTTTCCACTAAATCCCGAGACACCATAATTTAGTAATGACACAATACAATCTGGTTGTAATTTTTTTATCATGCGCTTTAATGTAACAAATTCAAAATAGATTCTGTGCAAAATTGAATATTTAATAAATGGAAACGTCATGCCTTTAACGTGTTTAGATTCATAGACTCGTCTTTTACTTGTAATAAATAGCCATTCATTATGTTTATCTTTTAATACTTCCTTATTAAAATAATCCGATATGGTTTTTGCTCCTCCATATTCACTTGCATAATCTAATACTAAAATCTTCATCTTTCCATCTTCCTAATCTATCATTAGAGGCTAACATTTAATCTTTCGAAATATTCACCATTAGAATTGATTTCAGTATATTTATAGCTAACCCCTACATTCATTTCTTTAATTGTTTGATCTGTTTCATCATCGCTTCTACATTTTGTTCAATCTTAAATTCACTTTCATAAAATCGGCGGGCATTCGTACCCATTTCTGCTCTCAATGTTTGGTTATCAGTTAATTGACTTACATATGTCAAACATTGGCGATAATCACCATTATTAACCCAATATCCGCATTGCTGTTTGACAATTTCACTGCCAGCATCTGTATTACTATCAGTCATAGCAATCACTGGTTTACCAAACATAAAATAACTTGTTAGTCGTTGAGGGTAATTAGGTATAGTAAAACGTTCGTCTAAAAATATAAATCCTACATCACTTTCTTTTAACAGTTGATGATAGGCATGTTGAGATAATCTCTGTATAGTAATTACATTGTCAATATGTTTAGTAGCTTGAACAACATCTTCAAATTCAGTGCCATTACCTACAATCACCATTTGAGCATTGGGTATTTGGTTAAATCCTTGTGCAACAGCTTTAATCTTGTCTGGTGATTGTGGTACACCAATATTCCCACCATAGATAAATGTAACTTTTTCTGCATCTAAACCATATTGACGAAAGATTTTTGCCTTTTTATGACTAAATTTTTGTGAAATATCGTATAATCCATTTCTAAAAATGTGTATTTTATTTTTCACAATATTAGGATGATGATTTGTAATAAATTTCTCATTAGCTTCTGACATTACACCAATATAGTCTGAAACTTTGTATAGTAATGTTTCTTGCTTTTTAAAATATCGATACATAAAGCTATCTTCTTTTAACATATTTAAATCAACAGCATTTTGTGGAAATATATCCTTTAACAATAAAGCCGTTATTGCATTAAATTGTTGCTTCAAATCTCGAACTAGTGGCCCAATTGTGACAGGTGGGGTTGGGTATAGAATCAACTGAAACGTATCGTTAGGAAAATATTTACCAATAGCACGTTTAAATAATCGACTAATGATTAGCATACTAATGCCTCGTTCAATTGCATTTGTTTGATTAATATTTGTGGGTAATTTCACTCTTAATATCGATACATTATCTTCTTTAATTACATGCGTCTTTTCTACGTGTCGTCTCTCCAAAGGACAGAGCACAACAACGTCTTCATAATATTGTTTTAATTCATTAATTAAATCAGGATATAACCCAATGTCTTTAATCGTTGAAATATTGACTACCGTTAAAAATATTGCTTTCATGTCATCACCAAGTTGTTTTTATAAATTTATCATCGAAAGGCTATAACACTATAGTTTCGATTGAGTATATTGAATTGATAATTTATGTAAATTTTTTCTAAAAATCAAAGGCAATACTATAGCTGGTATACATATACCGCTATTAATCGCTAATAAGAAATAATAAGGACCTAAATTAAACACTTTGAGTAAAATAAACATTAATCCCAAGCTCACAATTACACCGCATAAATAAATGATTGCTTGTGAATAAACAATGTTCATTGCATTTAATAACGTTTGATAAGTAAAGGCAATAATAGATAACATCACTATAGTTGCGGTTAAAAAAATAAATATCCATTCGATTTGATATGATTTACCTATCCAAATATTTATGACTAAATTCACCATCCATGTCATGAAAAACATACTTATCAAAATCATGCATATAATGATCATTAATTTTTTATGTATACGTTTAATATCTTGAAACTGTTGCGCTGTTAATTTAGCTATCATTAACGTCCAAAGTGGGGATAAAATAACCGTTGCCATAGTTAAAAATATTGAAAATAGTTTATACGTTAATTGGAATTCCACGGAATAAAAAGGACTGAAAAAATAGCCAATAAGTAGTGGTCCTGAATTTAATAAAGTTAATGAAGCTACGTCTAATAAAAAGAAACCTCCACCAAGTGACAATAATGGTTTAATTAAATCCTTTCGATACCCACTCATGTCTAATTTGACTATCTTTCTATATTTCTTAAAATAAAATACTGTAAAAATCAAAGATACACTTACATTTATTGAAAAATAAATTACGCATAACGATACAACGCTGTGTAAGCCAATCATGTTCATCGCTAATATTAATAAAGTACTAATGAATAAATTTAAAAATTGCATCAAATTAACAATATAAGATTGAAAATGAGCATGATAAATATAAGTTATGGTATTTAAATAAAATACAAATGGAAACATAAAGAATGTGATTAAAAACATTTGATTTACGTCTGATTTTGAATTTTTTATATGAAATAATGTTGTCCAATCCACCCATTGATTAACGATTAACCCTGCATAAAGTAATATAATTAAGGGAACAATCATCGCTACGTATGTCGTGTTGATGACTTCGTTTATACCATGTCGATCTTTCTTTTGAATAGCAATTGTTAATAGATTCCTTAAAGAATTAGAAATACCAAAATCCATAATATAAAACCATGTCATTGTAGATAATATAATTAACCAGATGCCATACAATTCATCATTGTTTAAGTATTGATTTGTCACTCGATAGAACAAGAAATTTGCACATAGTGATAATCCTGTAAATAATCCAATTAAAAGAACATTATTTTTATAGCTTTGATTCATGTTGTAATTCCATTCCTTCTTTTAAATAAATGCCCCATAATATATAACAAAAAATGCCAGCATTCGTTGAACTAAACATAATCATTTCTCCCATATTAACGAGTAACGTCGATATAAATAGTACGATAGTTAAACGAAATGGATGCTGTACAATGAACAACATAAACACGAGATAGATCAAATAACAAATTAATCCGAAAATACCTGTAAATATAATTAATGCAAAGAAAATATTCCCCGCTTCAAAGGTAAAGTTAAGTAAATCCAAACTTGTATTATTCACTGGTATACCAAATCCTCCACCAAATAAAGGGTACTTATCTAGTGCGTCCATTAAATATTCAATTTGTATATATCGAGAATATAATGCTTGGTCACTTCGCTGTCCTTTAACTAAAAAGGCTTTAATGCGTTCCTGAATAAAAGGATTCATAAAAATGATTACTACAGTCATAACTACACTACCGAAAATCAACCATTTATAACGCTTATGCATATTCATCAATAAGAAATACAAGCAGACACAAACAACAAATGATAATACACCTGTACGTGAATTAGTTTTCACTAGTTCATAAGTGCCAATTGCCACTATAATAAGTTGGCATATAATAAATTGTCTTTGATAATTGATTGATACAAGTATAAGTGTCAAACCCATTACCATAATGATTGCAAATAAATTTGGATGATTCAGTATACCTTGAAACGAATAACCATTAAGCAATTTCCCTATTGGTTGATTAATATAAAATGACGAACTTATAATCAACAACTCGATGTATACGGCTAACCAAAATATCAATTTTTTAAAGTCTTTGATCTGTGAAATTAATAATACAATGATCATTAACGGTAAAAAATAATTGATTAATTTAAGAATTGCAACCAATGGAAAGGCTGATGTCAACAAACTCGTAATCGCATATATTGTCATTAATAAGCACGAACCAAACACAAATAATGACATTACTTTACTTGTCGCCCATTGTCTTGAAGATTGATATAAGAAATAGCTACCACAAATGAAAATCAAGACATATTTCATTATATTAATGAATAATTGACTACCTTCAAAATCAATACCAGGCGAAATAAAATAACGCATCATATAAAGAAATATAAGTTTAACGACACCTATCTCACCTTGTTTAATGAGCAGCAAAGAACAACACATTGTAATCAATAATAAAGTTTGATTCTGTATGCTTAAGATAAATAAAATAATCGTTAATAAACACTCAATCCAAAACGAAATATTGATTTTAATACTTTTCTGCATTTACTTTCTCCACACCGTATCATTAATGATATCTTTATAACTTTGTATAATTTTCACTACCTTTTGAGAAACATGTATATCTTTATAGTCATTTGCCTCAATGATTGGAGATGCATTATCTTGCATCTTTTTAACCAGCGCAACCGACTGTATGATATTGTCAAAATGGATGCCGCCTAATACAATCGTTCCTTTATCTACTACTTCCGGTCGCTCTGTAGAATTTCTTAGTAATACTGCTGGAAATTTAAGTATTGCAGATTCTTCAGATAAGGTACCACTATCTGATAACACAACATATGCATTTTTCTGTAAGGCATTATAGTCTATAAAACCAAATGGTCGTAAACGCCGTACTAAAGGATGGAAGTTCACTTGTTGTTCATCAATCATTTTCCAAGTTCTAGGATGTGTAGAATAAATAATAGGCAATTGATAGTGTTCAGCGATTTGATTAATCGCATCCATTAATGATTGAAAGTGGTCTTTGTGGTTAATATTTTCTTCTCTATGTGCAGAAACAACGATATATTGTTGTGTTTTTAAATTGAGTCGTTCTAACACATCACTCGCTTCTATTTTAGACAACTGCTCATGTAACACTTCTTTCATTGGTGAACCTGTAACAAAAATATGTTCTCGTTTAATCCCTTCATCTAATAAATAACGACGACTATGTTCTGTATAAGGTAAATTAATATCACTAATATGATCTACTATTTTACGGTTAATTTCTTCTGGAACATTTTGATCAAAACAACGATTGCCCGCTTCCATATGAAAAATAGGAATTTTCAATCGTTTGGCAGCAATAGCTGATAAACAACTATTTGTGTCACCAAGTATTAGCAATGCATCTGGTTTCTCTTTCTTTAATACGTCATAGGCCTTTTCTATAATATTTCCCATAGTTTGACCCAAATTATCACCAACTGAATCTAAATAATAATCTGGTTCTCTTAACGATAAATCTTCGAAAAACACTTGGTTTAAGGTATAGTCGTAGTTTTGTCCTGTATGCACTAATATGTGATTAAAGTAAGTATCACATGCTTTAATTGTTGCTGATAATCTTATAATTTCAGGTCTCGTACCTATAATCGTCATTAATTTCAACTTTTCCATATTTATACCTCCAAGAAATATGTATCTGGATGTTCAGCATCGAAGATCTCGTTAGCCCACATCAAAGTGACCATATCTTCTTCACCTAAATTTTCAATATTGTGTGTATAACCTACAGGTATATCTATGATTTCCAATTTATCCGAAGACACTACATATTCAATAATTTGTTTGCTATCAGGTAATCGAAAGCGAATGATACCTTTCCCAGCTACGACTAAAAATTTTTCATTTTTAGTATGATGCCAATGATTTCCTTTAACTATACCTGTCTTAGAAACATTAACAGAAATTTGTCCTCGATCTGACGTTTTAAATATTTCTGTAAATGAACCTCTGTCATCTTTATGCATATGCAATGGATAGCCGAATGCATTATCAGGTAAATAACTTAAATATGTGCTGTATAACGCCTTTTCAAAAGGATCTTCTAAATAAGGAAGCGACAATGTTTCTCTCATTTTTTTGAAACGTCGTAATAACTGTTCAATTTGACCTAACGTTTTACGATGTACATTGGGTACAATTGCAAATTCTGCTTGCTTCGTTGGATGGCCATTAATCGCTCTTATTAATTCACGAATAACATCATCAATATAATTCAATTTAAGTTCTTTAGTTGAATCAGTGACATGGATAGGTTTATTTCGAGCAATGTTATAACAAAATGTCGCAACCACTGAGTTATAATTAGGCTTACACCACTTACCAAATAAATTTGGCAACCTGTATATAATAACTTCATTTCCATGGACTTGTTTAAATTGTTGTAGTAACAATTCTGCTTGTAATTGACTTCTTCCATAATGATTATCTAATTCTGCTTGTATTGACGATGTAAATATAATCGATGGTCTTTTTTTATTTTTACTAACGATTTGTAACCAGTCTGAAAGTTGATTCACATTACATTTATTAAATATATCTTGTCTCTGTGTATCACTTATATCTTTTGTGGAATTAAAGCGATTCAAAGCAGCTAAATGAACGATAATATCAGCATTTAATAGATATTGTTCTACTAATTTGGAGTTAGTTTCACGAGATATTTCATAGACTTGATATTGACTATAATTTCTCAATTCAATACAAAGGTTTCGTCCTATAAATCCTTTCGCACCAGTTACTACAATATTCATTCTTAATGTTCCTTCCCTGGAGTTGTTATTGAGTCTGATATACTTTTAATTCATTTCTTACATACTCTAAAGTTAATAATTTTTCTTTAATTTCTGCTACATTTAGTCTTTGTGTATTATTAGAATTATATTCATAAATTGTTTTGTCATGATGTTGTCCTTCATCAAAGTACTTATCATAATTTAGGTTACGTGCGTCTACAGGTATTCTGAAATATTCTCCTAAATCCTCGCAGCGTGCATATTCTTCTTTAGTTAACAAAGTTTCTGCCTCTTTTTCTCCATGCCTTGTACCTATAATTTGGATATCATTATTTGCCTCAAACAATTCTAATAAAGCTTGTGCTAAGTCTTGAATTGTACAACTAGGTGATTTTTGAACCATAATATCCCCATTTTCAGCATGTTTAAAAGCATAAATAACAAGTTCAACAGCTTCGTCCAAGCTCATTAAAAATCGAGTCATTAAGGGATTTGTAATTGGTAACGGCTCTCCTGCTTTAATTTTTTCAATGAATAAAGGAATAACTGAGCCACGTGAAGCCATGACGTTACCATATCTTGTTCCACATATAACAGTTGCTAACGGGTCGACCTTTCTCGATTGAGCGACAAATGTTTTCTCCATTAATGCTTTAGACATGCCCATAGCATTAATCGGATACGCTGCCTTATCTGTAGATAAACAAATAACCTTTTTTATTTTGTGATTGATAGCACTTTGTAACATATTAGCAGTACCTAAAATGTTTGTTTTCACCGCTTCTAATGGAAAGAATTCACATGAAGGAACTTGCTTTAATGCTGCTGCATGAAAGACAAAATCAACACCATTCATAGCTAATTCAATACTGGATAAATCACGTACATCTCCAATATAGAATTTTAATTTTTCACTTTTGTATTGTTTTCTTAAATCATCTTGTTTCTTTTCATCTCTTGAAAATATTCTAATTTCTTTAATACCGGTGTTAAGCAACCTTTGAAGAACAGCGTTTCCAAAAGATCCAGTACCACCCGTGATTAGTATCACTTTATCTTTAAACATAATAAAAAATCTCCTATTTATAAGAATATTCTGACTAATAATCTTAAAATGACTTCCACCATTATCCATTCACAGATCCATAGATTCATTTGACTACGAAATAATAACATTTAGTATTTTGAATGTTATTATTCAGAGGTGATACACAACCATTTCTTTTATTAAAACCATTTTAAAAATCGTTTAATTGTTTCCGGTTTACATGGTCTATCTGAATATATCACTTCGTTATTTACAATTGCTTTAGCATTTTGAATCATTTCTTCTATTTCATTACGATATGATGATAGCTTTCGCTCATTAAATAATCCATTTAATGCGAAGGGGCGTTGTTCTATAGAATGTGCATCCGAAGCAATAAAGTGAGCTAGATGACAGTCAATTAAACGTATAGATAACCTTTGAATATTTTTACCAAATTGACCTAATAACGAATCTGCTGTCAATTGACTCAACGCACCATTGCAAATTAACTCGTATAAGATACATGGATTTTAGCAATCATTTTATTCCTTTCAGGATGAGCTATGATAGGTATGTAACCTCTGGTTTGTAATTCAAAAAATAAACGTTTGGTAAAATGAGGAACTTCTCCAAAAGGAAATTCAATTAATAAATATCGAGATCTATTTAATCCTTGAATACTACCCTCTTCAATACCCTGTATAATTTCATCAGTTATTCTTATTTCCTGACCTGGATAAAACTCAATCCCTAATGATTTAATTTCAGGTAATTGTTTTAATTCCGCTAATTTAAGTGACGTTTGTTGAAAGCTATTTTGATATTTAGGATGTAAATGATGTGGCGTAGCGATGATGCAAGTAATTCCTTCTTGTTTTGCTTGTTTAAGCAATTGGATCATTGCTTCTTTTGATTGTGGGCCATCATCCATATTAACCAATATATGGTTATGAATATCAATCATGATTTGTCATCTCCGTAGTAAGCATAATATTTAGAGTTCTTCTCTTGAGGTGCTTTATTTAATACGATACCAATAATTTTTGAGCCACTTTTTTCAAGTAATTGTTTACCTTTCTTAACTTCTTCTTTATTATTTGATTCAACGTTAACGACATATACTGCATGTTGCGTATAGTTAGAAAATAATTGTGCATCTGTGACTACATTTACGGGTGGCGTATCAATAATGACAAAATTATATTTTTCCGAAATATGATCAAACATATTTTTAAACGATCTTGAGGTAATGAGTTCTGAAGGATTTGGTGGAATAGGTCCTGACGTAAGTACATCCAATCCTTCAATGTGAGTAGATTGAATCGCACTTTCATAATCTGACCATTTAAGTAATAAACTAGACAATCCTTCATTATTAGACAACTTAAAAAGATAGTGCTGTGTCGGTTTACGCATATCACCGTCAATAAGTATCGTTTTATAACCAGCTTGGGCAAATGAAATTGCAAGATTAGCAGATGTGGTTGATTTACCAGACCCTGGTCCATCTGACGTAACTACAACACTCTTAATAGGATCATCCGCACTTGCAAATAAAATATTTGAGCGAATACCTCTAAATTTTTCACTAATAGGAGATTTCGGTTGTTCATTAACAATTAATTTGGGATATTTTCTTCTTACATTTGACATTGTACTTCCTCTTATACTTTAAATTTTTGTATGACACCTAAAACTGGTAACTGCAATTCATCTAAAACATCTTGTTCAGTTTTAATGCGTCTATCTAAAATATGTTTTAAATAAATGATAAGCAATGTTAAACCTAAAGCCGCAAGACCAGTAAGAAGCATATTATTAGTTATATTCGGTGCTACTTTATTCTCAGTATCGCTCGCTTTAGATAATACAGATACATTATCTACATCCATAATATCGGGCACTTCTTTAGCAAAAACTTTTGCAACTTTATTTGCTATCTTCGCCGATACCTTGGCATTTTCTGTCACTATAGAAACATTAATAATTTGAGAATTCGATTGATTCGTCACTTTTACAAATGAACTTAATTCCTTAACATCGTATTTATAGTCTAGTTCTTTTGAAACTCTCTCAAGTATCCTTGGACTTTTAATTATTTCTGCATATGTATTAACTGACTGCAAACTATTTTGCACATTATTTGGGTTTACGACATTGTTCTCAATTTGTTTCTGATTAACTAAGATCTGTGTCGAAGCCGCGTATTTCGGGGTTACGAATAATGATGTAAAAATTGCACTTAAAATCATAAAGATAACAGGGATGGTGATAAGTTTTTTAATATTTTTACGTAATACTTTGAAAATGCGACTTAAGTCTACCTTTCCTTCCATCATAGGCCTCCTCAATTAGACGTACTATCATTGCTGTGTTGAAGCGCTATTTCGACTATTTGTTCTATTTATAAAATTGTGCCAACGCTCACTATTATAAAATGAATTTTATAATAAATATATCGAATTTCATTATATCATGTTTTTTGAGCGATATATATTCAAAAAATGTATTATTAGGTCTCTTTTTTTCGAATAATTCGTATCATTTTCTCTAAGCCATAAAATATGTGAATCAATTTATACTCAGTTCTATCTTATATAAATAAAACACCTACTCGATACAACTTCGAGTAGGTGATCTCACTTAATTATGAAATTGTATATGTTTTTTCTCATAAAAATGGTTCACTGTATTGAGTAAAATACCTAAAATAATGATGCTTCCTGAAATAAACGTAATCGTCAAATAAGGTAAACCTATAGATAGTAAAATTGATCCTAATATAGCTCCAATAAAATTAGCAACGTTAAATATAGATGCAGCTAATGTACTTGCAAGTAATGGTGCTTCTTGAGCACTTAAAATAATTTTACTATTAAGCAATGGTGTTGTTCCAAATGTACCAAAACCAAATAAAAAGCAGATTAAAAATGCTAATATCGCATAATGCACGAATGTTACAAATAAAATGATTGTGATAAATAGCAATAAGAAAGTATAGAATAAATATTTAGTTAATGCATGTTCTGGTACACTTCCTGTGACTAAATTGCCTATTACCCCACCGAGACCAAATAAAAATAAACATATTGTTAAGCCGACGATTTTGAATGGTGCAAACTCATGTATCATTGGTTCCATAAATGTATATGTTGTAAATACACCTGAGTAACCAAAGACAATGATTGCTATAATGATTAAGATGTGAGGGTTTTTGAATACTGTTAATTCTTTAGAAATATTTACTTCTGAACTTAATGATACATGTGGCGTGAATTTCATCATGCCTAGCATTGTTATGACAGCTAACATAATCATAATGCCAAAAACAACTCTCCAATTTGCTAATCCACCTAAAAATGATCCAAATGGTACGCCTATCATTACTGCTATAGTCAATCCAGCTTGCACTAAGGCAATGGCTTGTGGTTTTTTAGCAGGTGGCGCAACTGCTGCTGCTACACTCATACAAACACCAAAGAAAGGTGCATGCATTGCCGCAGACAATACTCTAGATAATAATAATACATAAAAATTAGGTGCTAACATTCCTATTACATTACTAATAACAAATATCGCTACGAGAAGAGGTAATAGTCGATGTGCATGTACTTTCATAGTAGAAATTCGCATGAAAGGACCTATTACTGCAACACTAATGGCATAAACACTTACTAATAAGCCTGCACTTGAAATAGATACACGCATATCATTGGAAATTTGAGTTAATAATCCTGTTACGACATACTCAGCCATTCCTACAGTAAATGTACCTAACATAAATATGAAAAACATCATTTTATTTTCTCTCATCACTGCTTCCCCCTTTAATCGTTTCGTTAAAAAATCAACATGCGTGATATATTACAAAAAAATTGGAGGTACGTGAAGAGGGAAATTGATATTTTTTTAAATACTCCAAGCGAGTTCTCATAAGCTTTCATTTTATTTTCATTATATTAAAATTAAGACAATTTTTAATTAAGCATTCTAAAGCATCATCTTTAAAAAATCATAATTCTTCTCTCTGAATTACTTTGCATTATAATGTATATTTTTTAAAATTGACGATTATGTGACACCAAGTAATTTTTACTACATACTAAATAAGCAGGATTATTCATTTAATATACAGTAATATGTATAAACGTTATAATATAAGAAAATATATTAGGAATTATTGTATAGGAGGTATAACATTGGGAAACCAACGTAAAGATCAAGATGAAAAAGTAATTGATCAAGAAGATAAGAAGTATAAGCAATCGTTTTGGGCAGATGTATTGAGCTTTATCCCCGAAATAATGAGTGGTATTGCCCGTGTTATTCGTTCTTTATTTTAAAAAAATTGAAGTTGATACCTTGAAATTTACTTATTTTTTACAAAAACTTAATTTTTTCACCATTTGTCTTTACAAATCGTTTAAATTATTATATACTATTTTCTGTTATTGATTTGGAGGGATACTCAAGTCTGGCTTAAGAGGCCAATCATTTATGATTGGTAGGAGCTTTTAGCTCGCGTTGGTTCAAATCCTTCTCCCTCCGCTACTTATATTAAAGCAAGTTCTTCATTGAAGAACTTGCTTTTTTTATTACCTAATTAATTAACGAGGAGTATCGAATAAATCGATACTCCTTATTTGGTATATTTAAATTTATTTATGAGGATGGAATGTTTTTTGTGGTGTATAAATTGTAACACCATATTTATCTGCAATTCTTTGTGTTTCTTTATTAATTAATTGATTATATTCTTTTACTGAAACTTCACTCGCTTTAGGTAATCTACTTTCTAATTCTTGATATTGTTTTTCAGTCATACCTTTAGGAGCAATACCACCATATGGGCGTTCACCTTGTTTTGTTTGTTGTGTATGTTCTACTTTGTTAGTATCTTGCTTTTGAACTGAGCTTGCATCCGCCACACTAGATACTCCTGCCATAGCAATTGTTCCAGCCAATACAGATCCTGCTAACATTGTCATCTTTTTCATTGTTAAAATCTCCTTCCAAAGTGAATAATTAACTACATACTCATCATAACAATTTTTTAATTTTAAATCATTTATTTTTATAATTTTTACATAAATTTAACTTTTATATTTTACTATAGTCACTATTAATTTTTAAATATAAAAGAGCACCTAACAAATATATTAAATTTTGTTAGGCGCATTTTTAAACTTTTTTATTTAAATAATTCTTTTAACACTTTGAATAATGAACCGATTAATTGGAAGAAGTCTCCAGACATATCGCATTCTCCTTTCTTTATTTTCTATATAATTACTTATTTAAGCATGTGCCTTTTCCTCTGATGTTAGTTTTTCACTTTCTACTAAATCAGCTGCTAAGCCATGCCAGAATTGTTGTAATTCTTCTCTAGTTCTCACTGTATCAGAGCTATCTTGTCCGACAAAGTCAACGTGGTCCCAATCGTGTCTTGTTGGTGTTACTTGCCAAATGCCCTTTTGATTTTTATCTGTAGCATTTGTATATTTTTGATTAAATGGGTGTTGTGAAGAAATAACTGATACAAGGCCATCATTTTCACGCCATTCTTTTTCAGTTGCTTTACCAATTACGTTACCAGTTAAAGTAAACGGCAAGAACATATTTAAATCTGCTTTTTGTCTACCAAATAATCCTTTATGCGTTGCTTCACCTGTATATGTTTTATAGACAATGTTTGGATTTAATGATGTTTTACGGTTTAAATCTGTAGCACCATCTCTAGTTAAATCGTATAACCCACTATCTTGTGATTTCCATAATTTAGAATTTTTCACACGTTTGACATAGTCGATATATGATTCATTAGGTTTTTGTTTTAAGCCCCATTGAGATAATCCGAAATCTACTCTTGAATCTTTATTACCAAATGCTTTACCTAAATCATAAACGACTTGTCTTACAACCGCTTCATTTCCGATTAAATCAGATGCATGCGTACCATTGTGAGGTGTTCCTAATGTTGTAATTGAAGAAACCATATTATCATTATTACCTTTATACAATGGTGAAATTGTGCCACCATGTTTCTTCTGATAATCAATTTCTTCTTGATTACCATTTCTTAATAGTTCTTCAAGTTGTCGAATCGTTTGACCACCCATACTATGTCCTACTAAATGGACTTTTTGACCAGGTTGCCAATCTTTATAAACACCTTCGTACGTTTTACCATAACGGTCATGACCGTATTTTGCAGCGTGAGCAGCACCGTAGTCTACACGACCACCTTTAATATAGTAGTAAAGTTCTACTGCTCTATCATAGTTACTACCAAAAGCACTGATACTTGCTTCGTATGATTTATAACCATTTTCTTCTAAGTCTTGGCGAATATTCATTTTATCGCCACCCCAATAGTGTGAAAGTACTGCTGGGTTAATATCATCTGTAAAACCATTGAATCCATGTACTAGAATAATTGGATCATGGTTTTTATATTGATCTTGTTTAGCCTTCTTGTTTGTTTGATCTTTATTAGCAACAGTGGCATTATTTTTAGATTTATTGTTTAAGGTTGCTACTGAATTTGATTTTAAAGCTTTCAAACCATCTTTTTCTTCTTTATCTTTTTTACTTGGATTATCTTTTGATAGTGTAGTAGTACCATTTTCTAATTCATCTAAAGAAATAGCTTGTTTCTTTTGTTTTGTTGATTTAGAGGCATTTGTTTGATTTAATCCTTTATTATCTTTCGAAGCAGTTTGTTGAGCAGTTACTTTATTTTGTGGCTGTGTTGTTTTACCTACTCTACTGAATTCTGGATCTACTTGCTTCTCTTTGTCGGCCTTGTTGTATTCTGGATCCACTTGCTTCTCTTTATCTGCTTTGTT
>NZ_KV791876.1:0-10075 GCF_001808005.1 Staphylococcus sp. HMSC13A10
CAGGCTGAAGCTGTCCCCTAAGAAAGCGAGCCAACAATACGGAGTATTGTAAATAAAGAAGCCAGTAAATGAATTTGTTAAAACTCATTTACTGGCTATTTCTCTAGGGTTTATGTCCCAGACTCAATTGATTTAATTTATTATTTTATTGCGTGGAAACCACTATCTACATGGATATTCTCACCAGTTACGCCACTTGAGAAATCACTCAATAAGTAAGCAGCTGTTTTACCTACTTCTTCTTGATCCACATTTCGTCTTAATGGTGCACGTTCTTCAATTTCTTTAAGGATTGTGTTGGAACCACCAACACCTTTAGCACTTAACGTACGAATTGGACCAGCAGAAATAGCATTTACTCGAATGTTGTCCGGGCCTAAATCATAAGCTAAATATTTAACATTAGCTTCTAAACTTGCTTTAGCTACACCCATCACATTATAGTTTTGAACGGCAAATTCACCACCAAGGTATGTTGTTGCAACAATACTACCACCGTTTGGCATTATTTTCTTCGCTTCGTGCGCAACAATTGTTAATGAATATGAACTGATATCTTGCGCAAGTAAGAAACCTTCACGTGATGTTTCAGAGAAACGTCCACGTAAGTCTTCAATATTTGCAAATGCGATAGAGTGATATACGCCATCAATATTGCCTACTTCTTCGCCAATTTTAGCAAAACCATTTACTACATCTTCATCTTTTTGAACATCGATTTGATATAATTTTGGCTCTTCTTGGTTTAATTGTTCTAATAATTTTTCTAATTCTTTGCGGCTACGGTCTTTACGATAAGTGAAAACAAGTTTAGCCCCTAATTGATCTAATACCTTTGCAACGCCAAATCCGATACTACGTTTATTAGCAATACCCATAATTACGAAGGTTTTATTTTCAAGATTAATCATTCGAAATAACTCCTTAATCATCGTTTTTTATATCTTAATCTCACTGTACAAACAATGTAGACTAATCTAACGTTATTATTTTACCATTTTTGCTTCATAATTATAAAGCAATATTATTACCTGGTCATATAGGAAATAGGCTGGGACAAAATAAAATGTCTCAGCCTATTTTATCATTTTGTCAGAAGCTGACTGATTTGAAAATGCGCTTGAATCAAGCTTTTTTCAAACCTAGTCATCCTTGCCGGGGTAATACAACGAAATAAATTTTGAGAAAATATTATTTCTGTCCCACTCCCTTTCTTTTAACCTAAAAACGTAAGTCTAGGACTAACGCCTAGACTGATTTTTAGGTTTTTAAGGTTCTTCAAATTCCAATTCTTCTACATATACAAATTGATAATGTTTATGAAGTCTATTGAACACATCTATAGCAGTTAAATAGTCAAAATTATGTTTATCACGTTTAGCAATGTTTTTCCACATATCCAAAGCATTAATACCGTAAACTTCATCAATTAATTTTAAATAATCTTTACGTTTAAGTTCATCTAAAGAAAATAAACTTTTGCGTTGTAAACCACCATGTTTCAACATGTAAATTAGGAATTGTCTAACTTCATATTTTTTAAAATTATCTTTATAGTCTTTCAACTCATTAGAGGTTAAATGATGTAATTTATCAACTTTCTTAAATTTAGGGAATCCGTGTTCAAGCGCTTTTTTATAACCTAAGAAACCAATATCAGATTTAATATTATGACCCATTTTAATAAAGGCACTGTGAACATCAGCATTATATTCATATTCTGCCATATCTTCAAAAGGTCTAGTAGGAAAGAAACCATAGTCAGATTTAAATTCTTTAGTTTTAATACTAGAATACTCACGTTCCTGTAACATACGTTTTTTATCATAATCCATAGATAAACCTTTTTTGATATCATCAATATGATCATAATGCTTTGTAATAGACTTGAGAGAATTATTTTTAACATCACGAAATGAAAGCATATCAGATTGCATATCAATAAGTTTACCGTCACGATTTAAAACTTCGTTAAGTAAAAACTTACGTTTCTCAAAATCACTAAGATATTTAAAAGACTTATCGCCTTTATATCCAGCTTTAGCAAATACACCATCAAAAGTCACAGTTTCATTAGTAAAAGGATTAATATAAGATTTGTCTTTATCAAGTGAGATATTACCACGTGTTTTTATATTAAAGAAATAGTCATCTTGAATATGTTTAACCTCTAAAATAGAACCTTTACCCGTTTTATATTCTAAATCTTCACCCCAACAAGCTTTAATGACTTTTTGATACACAGTTGAAATACTTGCTAAATAATCATCAATTTCAAGCATTTTTTCCCAAGGAAAATCGGAAATAAATCCGTCAGTAGTCACACTGTGAACAGTGTAACCGTGATCTGCTATATAGTTCATTATCATACCTAAAACACATCTAACAAGAGATGTTGTTGTAGAGGCAATCACACCATCAGTAATTTTACTATAAGGAATCACCTCTGACACATCTGTAAGAATATTTCTTGCTGTATTACCATGTATGCCTTGCCCTGTTTTACCATAGGTTGAGTTAACTAATATTTTCATTAATTGAGCTTGTACAGATTTTTTACCATATTTTTTAGCAAAATCAGCACGAATTTGAATCATACTACGAACACCAAAACCGACAGGGTGCATAATGAAATCATTATCAACATCTAACTCGTTAAAATCTTCCAATGCATCTACTTCAGAGGCACGTTTTAAATCAAAAAACATAAAGCCCTGTTTTCCTACGGTAACTGTAGCACCTACTTGAATAGCAGCATAAACATCGGGCGCAGATACAAGTCCATAACCTTTACGTAAAAATACAGGAGAACCCTTTAAATTTGGTTTGTCAGATTTTAAAGGGATTGTGGGATATTTAACAGATTTAGGAAATTCAAAATGTACATATCCAAAACCAGCTTGACCTATATGTAACCAATCGTCATGTGTTAAAACATGCCCCTCATTAAAAACAATAGGATCTTTATCAAAATCAATCATTCTCATCACTTGCATTTGCGCAGGATATGCAGAACGCAAGTCATAGTCATAAGTACGACCAGTGATAAGACCATGTGAAAAACTTTCATTACGACCACCAATATAAGCGTAATCAGGCAAATCACCAAACATACCACGAGATTTATAAAACAAATTATAATTAGGTTTACCATCTTCAAGTTTAAAACCACGAGCATGTTTATCCCACGAATATTCATTATAATATTTAAGCATTTCCTTTTTAACATTATCAGTTAAATGCTTTGCAGCAATAGCACTAACAGTTACACCATCACCAATAATATTTTTAACATTTTGATACCACTCATAGCTGATACGAGCATCACGGATAGCATAATCAACAAAGAAATCAAAATGATTTTTTCTTAATTCTTTCATATTCTCTTTATAGAAATTAAGAGGTTTATTATCTTGTTTATCTAAAACATTAGTATCCATCTTCTCTATGCCTAAAGATTCACCCAAACTAGCTAAAGGAGAACCAGGAGGCGCTAATTTCATAGTGTCACGCATATCTAACTTAAAAAAACATCTTTGACGTCTAGGAATAACCCAAAAATTATAAACACGAGGATTAACAGTATAAAGACAATGTTTGTCACTAGATATCATATTTGTAGCATGAACAGGATTTTCATTTATTTTATTATAACGTTTCTTTAACTTATCTTTATCATCATCAGTTAAAGAACGACCTTTTTTATCTTTACCATCTTTTAACTGTAGTTTTATAGAAGCTAATTGTTGTTCTTGACTACGACTATGCTTAAGATACTTTAAAATTTCTTTATAATCATTACACATAGAAAAATCAACACCAGAAAAATGAGCTATAAGTCTAATATTACAACTTTCATAAAAAGGAGTTTTGTGATGTAAAAGTTTTTCATTTAAAATAACAAAACCACGACCCGCAAATGTATTAGATACAATATGATAAATCATTTCACCTAGAGAAAGACGACATTTATCAACAACATGAAACACAAAATCATATTGTATATCATCTAAGGTAGTAGAAAATTGATAACATAAAATATAACGATCATCATGATACCATTCAGTATCAAAACCAAAATCAAGATAAACTTTATTGCAATATCTAAGAACAAAATCACGTACATCAACCAAACCGCTAGGAACACGATTCATTAACCCATTATTACCAATCACTTTTTTAGATTCTTTATATTTTTTAATAAAATATTTCCAAGTACCTTCAACAACTTTACTACAAGATCCATTTTCACCAACCCATAAAGGAGTAATATCATTTTTTACATAATAATCTATTAAACCACTAACTCTAAAAAATAAAGCAGGATTTAAAAAATAATTGGGCGGAGTCAAAAAGGGGGTCATCCCTGGCAATCCCCCATGGGTTTGGTAATGACCCCCATGCGAAACGCCTGTCACTATGCCTTTTTTGTTGATTTTAAAACTCACTTGTCTACCTTTGTATGTGAGTTTTAAATTCGTTCTTCTTATGAAAATATTCATGCCGTTGCTTCTATAATTTTCTTCTGTAATCATAAAAATAAGCACACCTTTCTAAATTATTTAGAGGTGTGCTACCAACAAGACGATAGTTTATTTTTTTTTTTAAGCGTGATTTATAATTGTGTTTTACGTACGTAAATGGTATTATAAATATATCAATTTAATAAACAACAGATTCTTGACGTCTGTTTTTTTCATCTTTAACATTTGGTGTCTTGTTGGTAGCAAGTCACCTTTATTTATGTATTATAGCACTTTTGCGTATCAAACGCATCAGTGCTATTTTTAATTTCCAAATATTCTACTAAAAAAGCCCTTTTTCCCCTCTGAAACAGTGTGTTTTGTAACTGTTTCATTACTATGTTGTTCTTCTGTTTCGGTCTGTTCTTTCGTTTCTAACTCATTTAATCTTTTACCTGTAATGAGGTTTAATTGCTGTTGTTGATCTAATAATTTGGTTTGTTCCTTAATCAACGCGTCTTTTTCTTCAATTTGAGCTCTGAGAAACGCGTTCTCTTGCATTAACTGTTGTATAAGTGGTGTATCGTACGTTTCATTGCGTGTATCGCCACTGTAACGCTCTTTGTTTTGCAATACTTTTTCGGTAATTTGGCGCTCCATGTTTTCATTGATGTAGTTCACACCGTCGATAACTTCAAATTCTAAGTCATCGGGTTTGTTTCTTGTGATCGTCGGTTTTGATACACCTAATTTATCAGCTAGTTGTTTGATTGTTAACATATGATTACCTCCATTTTGAAGTGTACCATTTGTGTAACAGATACGCTACACCTGTCACAACACCTATCCAAAACAGTGGTGTTATAAGATATGCAATATACCACAACGCTGTTGTATACCATTTGTGGCTATGTTCTACCTTTGTTGCGATAAATTGATATGCATGTTCTAAAAACGGCATATCTACTAATGTTGTGAATATAAGTAATACAACTGCAAATGCTACAAAACCAATCATTGCTGTAATAAACCATTTTTTATATTTGGTTAAGTCCTCCGTTTCCTTTTTAATGTCATCAGCTTGTCTTTTAAGGTACCTTGTAGCGTCTTTGAGTGTATTCTCATCTTCTTTGATTTTGTCCTCTAATTGGGTCTTTAAATGTATTTCTAAGCTTTTTGAAACAGCATCTGCTATTTCATATATATCATTACGCTCTAAGTTTACTTTGACTTCGTGTGTCTCATTAGCTAAATTCTCTAATTTCTTTTTTAATATATCTATATTCTGTTGTGTCTCTTTACTCAAGTGTAAATCCGTCGTCTTTGCTTTTAGTAGCTCTGCGAGTTTGTTTTGTTCTTGTTGTATTTGTTTCGTGTCTTGACTTGTTGTGTTGATAGTCTGAATGCTGTTTTTGATTTCGGTTATTGTTTCTAACAACTGTTGTGTCACGTTCTTTTTCTCTGGCATAATCTTTAACCTCGCTTTCTATGTCATTTAATACTTGCAAATCTTCTTCACTGAATTCCAATTCAAGCTCTTCTTCTTCCTCTTCTTCGTCTTTTTGAAGTAAATTCTGTATCATCATTTGTGCTTGTGGTGTATTCAATTCTTCTTCTATATCTAAACCATAATCAACCAAACCAGGATCTTTCTCTTTTTCCGCCTGTTGTAATGCAACTTTCTTTTCAATTTCTTTGGTTAATGGTGTTAATTGGAATTCTTCTCCAGCTAATGTTGATGCTCTTGATACTTTCGTATTGGTTAGACCTTTTTTATTAGTGTATTCATAACTGTAGCGTAAGTTTTCACCGTCTTTAGCTCTAGCCTCAAGCACATCGATGTTATATTCTTCATGTAGCAATTGTTTGAAATCATCAATGTTTTGAACAGCGGGCTCATCTCTAGCAATTCTGATTTGTTCAATTACTTCATCTTTAGCTAAAACAACACCATTTTTACGCATACGCTTTTCGATTGGTGTTTGATATTGTCCTTTAGCTTTTGCGTCACGTTTTCTATCTTTATTCTTTTGCCAGTTATCTTTGTCTAATGGTGTAAGTCCATTCTCTAATGCTATTTCATCATTAATCTTTGCTAGTTGCGTCCACTTCGTCATATTTCCTCTTTGTGATTTTCCATCTAACCCAACCGCATTGCTGATGATATGGTTGTGCCACAATCCACTTTTACCATCACACTGTGTAACTACGATAGCTTGATTGTTCTCACCATATACTTGTTGTGCAAACTGTAGTCCTAAATCATGCGCTTTATTTCTACTGTCCACACCACCTTTAGGATCTATCTCATCAGCACCAAACCCTTGAATGATAGAATAGCCTTGTACATAACCTTTATCTTTTCCATATTCTTTTTGTACTTCACGCATGTGCATTTTAGACATGAATGCTGTTTTATTTGTTATAGGTACATTAACACCCGACGCCCATTGAACACGTTTACCCTCTGTTTGCTCATGGTTGTAATGTGCTTTTTCAGACGTTACATAATCAATAGACTTTTGTATGTTGTATGTACGACTTACTTGTAAAGTAGGCATAATTTTCCCACCTCCTTATTAAAATTATTGACTTGTTTCGTTAACGTCTTTCTAAACGTATTGAATTCTTTAATTTCTTCTATATCACTACGTGTAAGCTCTCGTTTATTTACTAAGGTATTGAGGTGTTTAACATGTTGATTATAATTATTAGCCATTCCTCTCATATCATTACGCAACTCACTTGCTACACGATATAAATTCTGTAATAACTCAAATGTCTCGGGATCAAATGTGTTGCGAGGCGGTAGAAATGTTTTATCTTTATCTAACCACTCCATTAACACAGACCTTGCCACCTCATTAGGTGATTTAAAACTCGGTAACACTTCACACATCTGTGATAATTCATCATAAGCGTTTTGTGTCACTCGGAAATTAATACTCTTAACCTTACGCTCTGATTCATCTATCTTATGTTGTATCTTCTTACGTTGTTTCATCGCCTCACGTAGTGCTTTAACTTTGTTGTTTTCCTCATCATATAAACGCATTAATTCATCGTCGGTTAGGTTGTTAATATTTGTCATGATGTACCTCCTCAAAGTTCAAAATCTCATTTCAACACACGCCCAAAAATGTGGGCTGTTTAAGTGTTGAAATACATAACACGTCGCAAAAAAGGTGCGACAATTGTGTTATGTTAAATGCATTCAACTGCAGGGCACATAAGCAAAGCTTAGCACCCCTTGTTGAATCATAGGCAAGCAGTCCCAATGTAAACATTGGGTGCTTGTAAAGGGGACGCTCCGCTCCCCTTTAATCCCCTTGGTAAAACCCTGGTGGTAAAATAGTAACTCATAGTTACATTATACCACGTATCACACAAAAGGTGTGATACAACCTAACCATTGACGACTGAATTAATAATCAGTCAATGGGTTAGGAAAATCGTCATCATCTTCATCATCTACAGTCACATTATCATGATGTGTTTTAGCTTGATGATTTGATGATGTATGTGAAACTTCTTTTGAAGTATTCACATAATTAGATGTAACTTCAGCGGTCACATCTAAGTCGTTGCTATCACCAAATAGGTATTCTTTGATAGCATTAAGTTCACTTGCATCAATAGAACCTTCTGCAACCATATCAAGTAATTTTAATGATGCATTTTTTGAGTAATCAAGTTGCGCTTTATCAAATTCATTTTGATGTTTAACAAGTTTGCGTTTTTCTTCCTCGATGTGTTTCTTTTTATTACTAATCATATGACGAATACGTTCAGTATCATTCACATATTGTTGTTTTAATTCAATGACTTTTTGATTCATTTAAATCACTCCGATTCTTAATTATCTTCTAACTCTTTTGCAATTCTCTGTATCGTTCCGTAACCAACATTGTATTTAAGACGTATAGAATTCATGCTATGACCCTCTTTTAAATCATTAACGATCATGTAATACACTTGTCTTCCGTGTCTGTCTTTTGAGTCAGCACTGTACTTCTTCGGTTTACCTTTGAAACGACCCTCTTTCTTTGCAATTTCTATACCGACGCTTTGACGTTCTCTGATGTATGCACGCTCATTTTCTGCAACATAACCAAGCAAACTTAACAACATATCAGTCATCGCTTTATCCATAAGTTCATTACCTGTGTTGATATTAGGTAGTCCTCCGATTTCAAAAGATAAGCCATCATCTTTTAATTGTCGTATCACTGTTTGAACATCATCATATTTACGTGAAATACGATCTAATTTATAAACAACGAGTACATCACCGCCACGGGATTTTTGCAGTAGCTTTTTAAAGCCTTTTCGTTCATTAGGTCTGATTGTACCAGAAACACCTTTGTCGATGAATATGAGGCTTTCTGATACGCCTTGTTGTTTCAAATATTCAATTTGTGATGATAAGTTTTGCTCTTTAGTTGAGACACGTGCATATCCAATTTTAGACATTGTTTTAACCCTTTCTTATCTGTGAACTCAAAATGTGAATCTAAATGCTGTCATAACAACGATGTTTAATTCACAGTTTAAGTATACTTTATTTGTGAATTAATTACAACAATTCACACTTATGAAATAGAAATAAACACTTAGGGAAAAGTCTCAAAATCATATTATAGTAATACTATAATAAATATTGAGAGTGTATTTTTTAAAATTATTAACAAAGGGGACTTGTAAAAATGAAGAAAATTATTACAGCAAGCTTAGTTGGTACTTTATTAGTAACAGGAACTTCTACAGTAGTTAATGCACAAACACAATCACAATCACAACAAGGTAATGTTCAAAAACAAGAAACTATCACAAATGACGTTAAAAATGACAAAAGATATCAAGCACTATCACCACAAGCAAAAGACAGTTTTAAAACATTAGTTGAAGCGAATAATTATAATAATACAGAACAAATGGAACTACTGAATAATACAGCGCAAACAAAAGGTATGGATAAAAATGGTAATACTGAACGTGGTAAAATAGGTATTACTAAAAAGGTTGTTAAACAAGCGTGGAATTCTTTACCAACAAAAGTTAAAAAGAAAATCGGTACACAAAGTAAATTCTATGCAGCTCTTAAAGCAGTCGATCACTTCACAGGTGATGTTGAAGATGAAATTTATAAACAAATGAAAGGCTTAGGTTTAAGCGATAACTACGCATGGATTGCTACAAAAGCAATTACATTAATTATTTTATAGACAGCTGGAGATGATATTTTGCTTCCAAGCACGTTACTATGGATTATAACGGTAGCAACACTTATATATATAATATATAACATTGTGTTTTCTAAACCGTTTATTAATGTTTTCGTTGCAATAATAATACAATCTGTATTGTTATTTGCTATTCGTTACTTTTGGCAAGATAAAACATTTGGCGATGCGTTTATACATTCATTCGATATCGTCACTATAGTTATTGTCATCATATTTGGTATTTTTAAATTATCAAAATAAAGAACACAGAAAGAGTCCGGGACATAAAGTTCTTGGATAAGTGAAAAAAAGACAATTTCTATTGAAATAATATAGAAATTGTCTTTTTTATAAATTTTTTGATTATTTTCAGCTCGTTGAGCTACT
>NZ_KV791877.1:0-16442 GCF_001808005.1 Staphylococcus sp. HMSC13A10
CCCTATCATCAATACTTATAAATAATGAGTTGGTTGTTCGTCAAAATAGACGGAATTTCGGGATTTCCTTGTCATAACAACGTTTGTAGCGGTTTTTCATATGGAATTTTCTCTTATTCCTATCGAGATTCGTAATAAATGACAAATCAAATATATATTATCTCAATGATGTATATGAATTACATCACTATCACACTATTTAGGAGGCAATGATATGAAAACAACAACTCAAGAACTCAAACAATATATATATCTTCTATTCCAACTATCTAACAACGAAACATGGGAATGTGAAGCACTTGAGGAAGCAGCAGAAAATATACTTCCTACTCGCTTTGTAGACCATACCCCACTTGCTCATCTTACACTTGAAACTTATACTTACTATAACAATGAACTACATGAGCTAAGTATCTATCCATTTCTTATGTACGTCAATAACCAACTCATCAGCATTGGTTATTTGGATTATTTTGATATGGACTTTCTCTACCTCACTGATATTAAAAATACGATTATCGATGAACGTCATCTACTAAAAGAAGGAGGGAATCGCCATGAATAATTGGATCAAAGTGGCACAAATATCTGTTACGATTATTAGTCAAGCAATTATCATCATGAAAGAAATTCAAGATGAGGTAAAATAATATGAAAATCAATCGATATATCACAAGAGGCATTAGTGAACAACTATATCTAGCGCTTCAAATATTACTTTGGAATATGGTGAAAGAAAGAGATAATCACCCCCCATACAGATTACCTACACATTTTTAGACTACAAGAAGATAAGAATATATTGTCAATCACACATGAACAAGAACAACCCGCGTACAAATTGAAATATCACTATACAAACTATGTAAAAAATCAAAATGCACTACCTAAGAAAGTCTACGTCATCCGAGAAGATGATGTAGACGCTTTTTATTATGTGATGCTTTTGCCAGAAGAATATTAAAAGGAGTAACGATATATGAATACAATTAAAAGTACAATATACACAGAAGCGATATTTAGCGGAGATAAACAACACCGCTACTTACTCAAGAAAACATGGGATGAAGAGAAACCCGCTTGTACAGTGATAACGATGTACCCTCATTTAGATGGTATGTTATCACTCGATCCTACTACTGTTCTCATTCTTAATCAATTAGCGAATTCTGAACAATATGGCGCTGTATATTTAGTGAATTTATTTTCGAATATTAAAACGCCTGAAAATCTCAAACATATCAAAGAACCATACGATGAGCACACAGATATACACTTAATGAAAGCGATAAGTGAAAGTGACACGGTGATTCTAGCTTATGGCGCCTATGCGAAGCGGCCTGTTGTCGAAATGTGTTGAGCAAGTGATGGAAATGTTGAAGCCTCACAAAAAGAAAGTTAAAAAACTCGTTAATCCAGCAACAAATGAAATCATGCATTCACTAAACCCTAAAGCACGTCAAAAATGGACATTAAAATAAAAAGGAGGGTTATCTATGAACCGTGAAACTACACAATCAGACTGGTGAACGGTTGCTAATTGTTTAGCGTCACAAAATTATATATCAATAGTAAAAGGGCTAGTACATCACTTCACAGCAATTGAAGATGAAGAAATATTGGGGAAAATCTATGAAGATTTTATGAATGACGATTGTATTACAACGGTACTTAATAATGATTTACAGACAATTATTAACCATTATCTATCAAAATGAAAACTATATTCTAATAAAACTAGAGCATCCTTCACTTTGCAGTGAGGGATGCTTTAGTTTATCCATTATTTCTCATTTTATTATTTTTTAATGCATTTTTATTACCAATAAATCTTACCAAATTATAATCCAACCTTAATTTAAAATTTTTATTGCTATAATTATAGCATAAAAGATAACTACTAAAACTGAAAAACCGCATCACTTATGATATGCTTCTGCGTATCGGTTAATGATGTGGTTTTTAATTATATAAATTCAATTAATAACGTAATGAACAGTTTTTTGATAAATGTTATTCTTCTAAAATTCTTTTTAATTTACACACTTAAAAATATCCTCCTTAACAATAATAAGTTATTTAAATTATTGATTAAGGGGGATATTTTTATATCTATTTATTTCTCAATCTAGAACTAGATTTTTATCGTGCTTTCAGTTCATTTACTGTCATCCATTTATGATTTTTAATGATTTTACCATTATCTTTGGATTTGTAATCAACTACGTAAACAGTAGTCTTTTTCACGTTATCTATATTGGCTGTAGCACCTTTCATATCAGACATATGACTTGTTTCTAATTTAACAGTATCGCCCTTACTAAATCCATCTTTAGGTGCATCTTTGATCTCTTCGTTTACGACCCTTTTATGATTGTTTACTTTTTCATTTCCATTTGTGGGTTTATAACTTACAACATAGGCATATGTTTTATACGCACCTTTTACAGTAGCTTCTGCACCTTTCATACCTGGCATATGTCCTGCTGTAATCGTTACTTTATCTCCTACTTTAAATTCACCCTCATTAGTCGATTTCATATCTTCAGGAACTTTACTTTCATCATTATGCTTCATATGGCTCTCACTTTTTTGGTCATTAGTGTCTTTATCTTTTTTCATCATATTAAAATTTCCCTATTGATTAGTTTGTTACTTTTACTTGACCCATCATTCCATTATCTTCATGCTCAAGTATATGACAGTGAAACATGTATGTTCCAGTATTTTTAAATACAACCTCTATTTTAGCTTTTTGTCCAGGTTCCAAAGATATAACATCCTTTTTACCCCTCATATCTTTTGGAGGTTTCTCCCCATCCACAGATAAAACTTTAAATTGCGTTCCATGGATGTGGAAAGGATGTTTCATACTACCCATTTTATCTTTGACGTTTTCAATTTCCCATACTTCTTTCTGGTTTAACTTTTGTGTAAAATCTATTCTGTTAGGATCGAATTTATTACCATTAATGGTAACATTATCATTCATACCTTCTAATTTTATTTTCTTACCTACTTTTGGTGTATTACTTTTGTTAGAACTTTTCTCTTTGTTACTAATCGGTAAAATTACAGTTTTATCATTATCAACCAGACTGATTTTCTCGCCTTTCATTTTAGATAAATCTATTACTATTTCTTTTCTTTCTGAAGGAGCTAAATTAATTTCTTTTAATTTTTTAGCGTTTTTTAATTGACCGCCATCTGAAGCAATATACTCAAAACTTTGATTATTACTTAGCTTAAGATTTAAATCTCGAGCATTAGAACCATTTAAAAGTCTCAAACGTATTTTCTCTTCTTTTGCTGTAAGTTTGGGGTTTACTATTCCGTTCACAAGAACAGTATCACCTTGAGTGCCATCTTCGTCTTTCGTTTTTGAATAATTTAATTTTTTAGATACAAATGTTTTATCTTGGATTATTATAGGCAAATCATTTTTTCCATAATTACTAGGATAATTATTCTTTTTACTATCTTCTATATATAATAATCCTGATAAGCCATTATAAACTTGTTTAGCTGTATTTGGAGAGGGGTGGGGGTGATACCATAACGTAGCAGAATCTTGATTAACCTCAAATTTTATAGTTTTTTCTTTTCCTGGTTTTATAACCTGAGAAGGCCCTCCATCCACTTTTCCATTTACTTCTAATCCATGCCAATGAAATGTTGTATTTTCATCTAAGTTATTTATTAACTTAATTTTAACTTTATCTCCTTTTTTTAATTTTAAAGTTGGTCCAAGTAAATTTCCATTGTAGCCTAGAGTATTAGAAAAATTATTTTTGTAAAACTCTGTCTTTCCTTCCTGAGCTTTTAATGTATAATTTTTATAACCATTGTTATCTTTTTTTGACTCTGCAACTTTAGGGAATATTATTTCACTTTTTCCTTGTGAAGAATTTAATTTCTTTCTTTCGTCATGATGTTTCATATTTGTCATATCCATTGTATTTTTCTTATCTTCTTTCATATTCATCATATCATTCTTACTTTCTGCGAAAGTATCATTAGACGCAATAATTGTTATGGAAAAAATTATAATTAAAATTGCAAAAACTTTATTATACATAAGGTTTACCTCTTTTATTTTAATTTTAATGTAAAAGCATTAATCGCTACTATAACTGTACTTAAAGACATTAATATTGCTCCTACAGCTGGTGATAAAATCAAGCCGATAAATGCTAAAATACCAGCTGCTAAAGGTACAGCAACAATATTATAACCTGCACCCCACCATAAGTTTTGCACCATTTTTCTCATAGTATTATTTGAAAGGGTCAAGAAATGAATAATATCTGATGGATTACTTTTAACAAGTATGATATCACCTGAATCCACTGCAACATCTGTGCCTGCACCAATTGCTATACCAATATCGGCTCTTATAAGACTCGGCGCATCGTTGATACCGTCTCCGACCATCATGACTTTATTACCGTCACTTTGATAATCTTTTATAATGCTTTCCTTATCTTCTGGCATGAGTTGTGCGTGGACATCACTAATACCTATTTCTTTTGCGACAGCGTGTGCCACTTCATTATTATCACCTGTAAGCATGACTGGTGTAATATTTCTTGATAGTAAATCAGCTACCATTTGTTTTGAGCTTTCTTTAATTTGATCTCCTTGAGCAATCATGCCAATGACTTGTTGATCCTCAATTAAATAACTGATTGAATTACCTTGTTTAGCTAATTTAGTAAACAAGTCATTGTCATAATTAAGTTTATGTTTATCAAGATAAGAGACATTTGTTATTTTATATGTTTTATTATCAATTAGACCTTCTAATCCGACACCTGGAATATTATTAACGTCTTGTGGGTTAGTAAATGAAACATTTTTACTTTTCGCAAAATCAACAATACTTATAGCTAATGGGTGATTAGATTGACTTTCTAATGAGGCGAAAAGGCTTAATATTGTATCATTACTCAAATCATTTTTAAAGCTCTCATAATGATTCACAGAAAAGTTACCCTCAGTTAAAGTACCAGTTTTATCCATCATTACATAATCGATATGTTGAGCTATTTCTACAGACTCTCTATTTTTAATAATTAAACCGTTATGTGCACCAATTGAAGTAGAACGTGCAGTGACTAAAGGTATTGCCAAGCCTAAAGCATGTGGACAAGCAATGACTAACACAGTTATAAGACGTTCTAATGCAAAATCAACATCATTTTGAATGAGCATCCAGACAATAAAAGAAATCACGCCAACACTTACAGCAAAGTAGAATAAATAACCCGCTACTTTATCAGATAACAATTCAGCACTAGATTTATCATTTTGTGCTTGATTAACAAGTCCCATAACTTGAGAAAGATATCCATCTTCTCCCACAGCTGTAACCTTGACTTGTATTGTTCCAGACCCATTAATAGAACCCCCGATGACGTTGTCATTTTGATTTTTTTGTACTTTTTTAGATTCTCCAGTGACTAGGGATTCATCTATAGATGTTTGTCCTTGAACGATAATACCATCTGTTGGAATACTTTCTCCGGCTTTTACTTCGACGATATCATCAGTCATGATGTCTGATATTTTAACTTCTTCACGTTGGCCATTATCCATAACTTTAATAGCACTATTAGGTAACAGTTCTGCCATTTTCTTTAAAGCATCTCCAGCATTTCCGACAGCATTCATTTCTATCCAATGTCCTAATAGCATAATTAAAATTAAGGTTGCTAATTCCCAAAAAAAGTCCATTGTATGACCAGTTGCACTACTAAAGTTATTCATATAAAAAGCATACAAGCTATAAATATAAGCTACTGAAATACCTAGGGCAACTAAGGTCATCATGCCTGGTTTTTTTGTAGCAATTTCATCTTTACCACCAGACAAGAACGGTTTACCACCATAAAAGAATAAAATTGTACTTAATATTAACACTACCCATTCAGAACCTGGAAATGTGAATTGAAAAGGTAAGTTAACACCCATCATTGGCGATAAAAGAATGATAGGTATTGCAAAAATTAATGAAACAAAAAACTTAGCTTTAAAATTTCCATGATGATGTGCATGGCCACTATGATGATGATGTGAGGCATGGTTATCATGATGCATTTGATTAGAATGATTCATGTGATTTTGATGATTATGCGCTTCACCATTATTATTCAAATTAACCCCTCCTAATGAAAATGTTATAGTAAAGTTACTTATACTATAACATATACCCCAATGGGGTATAAATAATTTCGATTTATCTCCATTTATGGATTTATTTATATCATTCTGAAAATGATGTCTATACGTCCTACATTAGACCTTGTCATCGATGTTTAAAATAAGGTTTTAATTAAAAAATCTCATCTGAATTATCGCATGACAATACACTCTGACCAAGGTTAGCATTATCAACACAAGTCATATATTAATATGCTTAAAGAAAATAACGTATTTCAAAGTAGGTCTAGAAAAGCAAATTGTCTAGATCATTATTTAAAGAAGCCAGTAAATGAATTCATAATAAACTCATTTACTGGCTATTCTTCTAGTATTTATATTCAGTCTTTTCAAACTATATTAATCATTTTTTAATTCTTAAATTCTACGCCACAATAGCTGCATTTTATTAAAGATACTATATATTCAATCAATTTCAGAGTGAGTTATATACAACCTCATTTATAATATGAGTCTGCTTATCAGTGATTTTGCTAAAAATTTTATATCGCTTAAAAAATAGGCAAGTTAGTATTTAAATAACTCGCCTATATATTTTCAGAAATATCATTTAATTCAAAAATTATGTTATTTAAATTCTAAACTAATATTAAATGATAGGTTTCTGTTTACAATAGATTTATCAGCACCTTGTTTGGTTCCTCTATTTTTATGGGATGTTTTATATTCCTGAGACTCTTGCCAATGTTTGTAAGCTGCTTCGTCTTGCCAAAACGTAATGATAACATGATGTTCATGTGTACTATGTGGCTTTAGAAATAATAGATTTTCAAACCCTTCAGTATTCTCTAGATGTTTATCTCTATTTAAGAACACACGCTCGAAGTCTGCCTCTAAACCAGGATTAGCATATAAATGGTTTAAAACTGCATAACCATATTGTGGCAAATCATTAATTTGTTCTAATATAGTATAGTGGTATGTCACATTAAATCTATTAATAGTTACCTCATTATTATTTTTGTCTAAATAAATACGATGTATTTCATTTTTTAACAAATGAATCACTCCTTTTTATTGGATGACATGTCAAAATTGCTTAAATTTATCCATAACATAATCTCTACTATTTTTATGATTCACGATAGTCTGTGGATAATCTTTTCCAATTTCAATATGATGAACTACATCGTTACTAAAGTAACGAGTTTCTAGGAACACTCATGACTTGATTTACTTATTTCAAAGTAAATCAGTGGTCTAAGCTATTTGACTAAGGCTTGTCCCAAGCCTACATTTCTTATATTTTTCGCTGCGTTAATATCTCTATCATGTAAAGTATGACATGATGAGCAACGCCAATGGCGTATATCTAATGTTTTTTTGCCACTATCATGACCACAATTAGAACAGAATTGTGAGGTTTTATATGGATTGACACAATGTAACTGTTTGCCGTATCGTTCACATTTATATTTTAATATTATTTTAAATTGATGCCATGATTGTGAGGCAATAATACGTGCTAAGTGATGATTTTTTAACAGATTAGATGTTTTCAAATCTTCAATGACAATCACATCATAGTTTTTGACTAAATCTGTCGTGATTTTATGAATATAGTCTTTACGCGTATGAGCTATTTTTTCATGAATACGAGCGACTTGTTGACGTGCTTTCTGATAATTTTTTGATTCTGACAATGACTTATCTTCAGCTTTGGCACGTAATCGACGCCTTGCCATTCTTTTTTCCCAAACATGTAACTGTTTTTGGTATTTTAAATGCAACCTTTGAGAACGATATTTATGACCGTCAGATGTAATAGCAAAATCAGAAACGCCTAAATCTATACCTACAGTTTGATGTGTTTTAGGTAAAGTTTGATTTTCACTTGTAACTAAAACAGACATCATATACTTACCACTTGGTTTTTGTTTAATAGTAACTGATTTGATACGTTCATTTTCAATATGAGGTACACTCATTCTACACTTAACCCAACCTAATTTAGGAAGTTTAACATAACGTTGATTGCCATTAAAACGTATATTCTCCCCTCTTATTGTACTTAAATAAGACTGTACCGTTTGTTTTCTTGATTTAAATTTAGGATAGCAACAAACCCCTTTAAAGAAACGGTCAAATGTATCAGATAATGTTTTAACAGAACATTGAATAGCGACACTGTCTACATCTTTTAACCAAGGATATTCCCGTTTTAACTGAGGGATTAATGAAGATAGTTTTGAATAAGATAGCATTTTAAGGTTAGCGTTATTTTGATATCGTTCTTTTAACATACCTAACATTTGATTCCAAATGAATCGTGTATGACCAAAAGTCATTTGTATAAGTTCAGCTTGTTTTTGATTTGGATATAGTTTACATTCGATTCCTTTATACATATGTGTCACCTCCTTTTACACTTATATGATAACAAACATATGACTTTGTTTAAACCAATATTAAATACTATAATTAAGGTTTATAGGAGGTTTCATATGATTGTTAAAACAAGAACGAATGTGTATGATTTTAATTTTCATCTTGTATGGGTGACTAAGTATCGTGCTTCAATTTTTGATACAGATTTAAAGCGTAATGAGATGAAACGTATACTTGAAAATATATCTCATCGTTACGATATCACTATTCAAGAAATCGAAGTGATGTCAGACCATATTCACATGTTACTAAGTTTCAATCCCAAACATGCCCCAAGTTCTATTGTTAAGACGCTCAAAGGACGTTCTGCGAGAGAATGGTTTCAACTATTTCCCGAGACGAAAAAACAACTATGGAATGGGCATTTATGGTCACCCAGTTTTTTCATGTCGACACTTGGTAATATGTCTAAAGATGTTGTAGAACAATACATTCAAAATCAATTGACAGAGTACAATGTAGGTCGCCCAAGACAATGATTCATCTCGGTACTCAAGTACCGAGTTTTCTCATTTGGCGACCTCTAATAAAATACAATTTATTTATCTCATTTTGATGCTTCACTATATATTGAAAAAGTGGATTATCTTTCGTTCTAAAAACTCTGTTAAGTATGACTCCTAAATGGATTTTATTGCTTCCCAGTTTTTTTCATACAAATTCACTTTATAATTGTCCTTTAACTTAAGATTGTGTTTTCAATCATATACCCGTTTTAACTTTTGTATAATTCACTTAAAAATAAAATAAATTTTAATACCTTACATATTATAGGCAACTTCAGTGTATATTATTATCAGAGGTGATTAAATTATGAATAACGAACAATTACAAAATGAAATTGAAAATATATTAAATACATCAAAAATAGGTGTCCTATCTACTGCACATAACAATACACCTAATAGTAGATACATGATATTTTATAATGATGGACACACACTTTATACTAAGACAAGCATTGAGTCTAAAAAAATTGATGAATTGAAAGATAATCCCAAAGCTCATGTACTTATAGGTTACGATGAAACGAATAATCGTAGTTTTCTAGAAATTGATGCTAATGTTGAAATACTGAAAGATCAAGAGACTATTGATTGGATTTGGAACAAACAAGATAAGTCCTTTTTTGACTCTAAGGATGATCCAAACTTGTGTGTAATTAAAGTAATACCAAAATCCATAAAAATTATGAACGATAAAAAATTAGACACACCACAAACCATTACGTTCGATTAGTTAAAAAGGCGAGCCTGGGACATAAATAGATGTCTCAGGCTCGTTTTCAATTTGGCAGTAGGTGACTGAATTGAAAATGCGATTATATCAAGCTTTTTTCAATCCTAGTCACCCTTGCCGGAGTGGGACTACGAAATCTATATTAGAAAATTTGATTTCTGTCCCACCCCCGCTTTTTATATACCATTATTAATATCTTCTAACATAGCATCAACTGTAATTTTAGCACTCGTCAGTACAATTGGCACTCCTGCCCCTGGATGAACACTAGCTCCAGCAAAATACAAATTTTTGTAATCTCTGCTCACATTAGGCGGTCTGTAATAGTTACTTTGCGCTAAAGTAGGCATTAAACCAAAGGCTGCTCCAAATTTAGCATTATAATCTCCTTCAAAATCCTTAGGTGTATAAATAATTTCTGTCACAACTTGCTTTTTCAAATCTTCTAACGCTTTAATCGTAGAAAGCTTATTGTAAATAATATCTTTCACTTGTGTGATTGTTGACTCATCAGACCAATCCGTATCACCTGTTTTCAATTCTGAAACGGGCATCAGCACATAAATACCTGTTTGACCTTCTGGCGCTAACGACTGATCTTCCACACTAGGAGCGTATACATATATTGATGGATCTTGGGATATTTCGCCAGAAAATATTTCATTGATATTATTATCAAAATCCTTTGAAAATATAACATTATGTAACAAGATATCTTCAGATAAATCTTTATCAACCCCTATGTACATTAAAAAGGCTGAGCAAGAATAGTCCATATTATCAATTTTCTGTGTCGTATACTTCTTAGGATGATGTTCATTTTTAATTAAAGATGAAGTAGCATATGGGAAATCAGCAGTACAAATTATTTTGTCATACTTTTCTATATGTCCGTTTACTTTTAGTCCCTCCGCACACTTATACCTACCATCAATGATAATTTCTTCAACGTTTGCGTTGGTATAAATTTGAGTATCTAATTCTTCATTTAGCGTTTGAAGTGCTCTGACAAAGCTATACATACCACCTTTTATAAAGTGAACACCAAACATTAACTCTATCATGGGTATAATTGAATACAATGACGGGCTTCGTTTAGGGTCGATACCTATATATAATGTTTGAAACGCTAAAATCTTTTGGATTTTTTCATTATCAACATATTTTTCAATTAAATTATCTGCTTTATCAAATGTTTTGAGTTTCATACCTTGATATATAGTAAAAGGATTATAAAAATCTGTAGGTTTCCTAAACGTACGTTCTAGAAAATATTTTCGTGCTATTTCGTATCTTTCGTATATATCTGTTAAAAAGGACATAAAACCATGTGTAGAGTTAGATTCAATACTTTCAAGCATATCTCTTAATTGAGCAAGATCTGTAGGAACGCGAATTTGATCTGTTTCACTAAAATAAACATCATATATATGTGATAATTGTTTAATTTCCAAGTAATCATTCATATTTTTTTGAGCATAATTAAAAACGTCTCTATAAATCTCAGGCATCATTACGATGGTTGGTCCCATATCAAATGTAAATCCATCTTGCTTGATCTGATTCATCCTGCCACCTATTTGTTGGTTCTTTTCATATAAATCTACTTGGTGACCGTTTGCTGCTAATCTTGAAGCTGCAGCTAAACCTGAAACACCGCCGCCTATAACTGCAATCTTCATAATGTTTCACTCCTATTATATTTCGCACTAAGTTCACGATAAATTTTCATTTTTTTCAATTTGCTTACATATACTTTCTTATGCAACGTATAGTTTGCCTTCCTTACTTCCACAAGTATTTCATGATAAGCTATCGCAGCTAATTCGATAATGTAACGTACCTCTTCGTCAAAATAATTAATACCGTTTAATGCAATATCATATAACCTAACTGCCTCTGTAGCGTAACTTTCCCACAGTTCTATATAATTTGGCGTAACTCCTTCATAATATATAGAATGTAGATTAACTCGATATTGAGCTAATTTTTCAACACTTAGATAAATTCTTCCATTTTGAAAATCTTCGCCGACATCTCTTAAAATATTAGTTATTTGCATTGCCTTGCCTAAAGCAATCGCAGCTTCTTCAGCTTGCTCGAAATTATTTTCATTTGATGAAGTTAATATAGGAGTTAACAATTCACCGACAGTACCTGCCACACCATAGCAATACTCATATAAATCTGAATCAGTTTTCATTTCTTTTAAAACTAAATCTTCCTTCACATATTGAATTAAAGATTCAAAAGGTTTTTTAGGTATTGAATATGTATTCAATGTATTACTTAAAGCATTCATAATAGCTGCATCACTTTGATAGGCTTGAATATAATCACAATCGCTATAAATCACATCTAAATCTCTAGCTATGCCGTTTAATTGCTCAAGGTCTTTGTATTTATCAATACTGTCATCTATAATTCTGCAAACTGCATAAATAGCCCAAATTGCTTTTTTCCTTTTTAAATCCAAAAAATCAAAGGCATATGAGAACGTTTTTGAATGTTCTTTCATTATATTGTGACAATAGTTATAATCTCTCTCTAATTGATTCCTTTATTGGCCTCCTCAGTAAACCTAGAACTTCTTGACATTTGTATAAAAAACTAACCTATAAATCTATTCTACGGCCTTTCCAATATATACGTTTGAATACATTGATATCTAACCATGATTTAAAAAATATCACGACAAAGCATATGAAGAGCAGTGGATGACATAAACTCGCAACGATATTAAAATTTCCTGTTCTTCGGATAAATATATGAAATTGTATCGCATATATAAAATATAGAGTAATAGCTAATAATATATATAACGAGCCTAAATTAATTGAAAAAATTATCGCTAAAACTGTTGTAAGTGAACCAAATAGCCATAAAAATACAAACGTAAGCGTAGACTTTTTAGTTACTTGAGAGCCAAGTGCAAAATGTTTACTCCAACCCTCTAATAGCGCTTTATATCCTTGAGCATACATTCTAAAATTCACTACACCTTGGCCTTCATGCAAACTAACTGGCAAACCTTGCTGATTATATGCTTTACTTATTGCAAAGACTTCAATGATTTGATTTTTAGCTTTCAAATGTCCTTGTGTCAATTTATAATCTTGCTTATTTGTCACAAGGACTGGTCCAAACGCGCCTTGCTCATTATTTGCTGATTTCGTGATCGAAAATTGATTCATACCTACGATTGTCATTAAATTAAAAATCGCCGATATATTTTCATATAGCTTTTTTATCTTGTGATAAGGTTGTATTGACAACAAACCTTTAACCACCTTGTAAATCATATTGATTGGCTATATTTTGAATACTATCATCACAAGCAAACTGAACATCAGCATCAACAAACATTAATAAATCATGCGTTGCATATTTGCTACCTTGCCAACAAGCATGTGACTTACCTTGCCATGTAGTATCATTTTCAACAGTATATACGCTCGCACCATAATATCTAGCGACAACTTGTGTCTCATCAGTTGAACCATCATCCATAACAATTACTTCTATTTCTTGCTCTTTACTTATACTGTTAAGTAATTTAGGTAAGTTCTCCGCTTCATTTCTAGCAGGTACAATAACACTGACGGCTGTCTGACCTCTTCCTTTTCCGGAGTTATTTATAATCGCTCGACGCGCATACATACACATTCCACTTATTAGTGATAGTATCGTCAATACTATTGCTATTATATAAAGTATCATTCAGCCTCAACTACTTTCTCCATTAATAATAGCTTCTGCTACTTGCATACCACTCAAAGTAACCATAGGCATACCAGCACCAGGATTTACAGAACCACCTACAAAGTACAAATTTTTGAAGTACTGACTTTTTTTAGGAAACTTGAAACCTTTATTTTTCTTCTTATTAGAAACTACGCCATATATAGCTCCTTTATTAGAATTATAGTTATTTTCAATGTCATGTGGCGTCCATATATCTTCATATACAATGTGCCTTCTCAAATCTTTTAAGCCCATAGACTCTAATTTATTCAATATACGTTCTCGGAATTGCAGATATTCTGCTTCACTAAATGACTTATTCTGAATGTATGGTATGTGTGGCAATATTTTTATATTCTCGTGTCCTTCTGGCGCCTGTGTCTTATCTGTTTTATTTGTATTCACTACATAAATAGTCGGATCTTCAGGCAAAACATACTGGTGAAAAACTTGATCATAATTAACTTTAGGATTACTTGAAAAGAAAAAGTTATGATGTTGAAGCTCTGGATAACTTTTGTCCACACCAAGATGCATGACATAACCTGAACTAGCTGGCTCAAATTTACGTTCCAATTTGTTTATTTGCTTTGCATCAAAATTCAATAAATATTTATAAACAGGGATTACTTCCATATTAGATATAATATAATCTGCATATATTTCCTCATTACTTTTTATTGTTATCCCTGTCACCTTATTTTGACTATTATAATTGATACGTTTTACGGGGGTGTTAAAATGTATGCCCACACCTAATTTTCTCGCTAATTGTTCCATCGCTTCCGCTAACTTATGAATGCCACCATCTACGTACCACAAACCTTCCTCATGTTGCATTTGAGGTAATAAACTCAATACAGCCGGAGCATCATAAGAGGAGGAACCTACATATTTTATGAAATAACCTAGCATTTCTCTTAAATATGGGTTATCCACCCTTTTATTAATGGCTTGTTGCATTGTATGAAAATAATCAAATTGCTTTAAAGCTGAAAACGGACCATGATAACGAATAATTGCAAACATCGTATCTAATCCCTTACCAAAGTAGCTTTTTTCAGCAACTTGATGTATCTTTTGTGCGTAACTAAAAAACGAAGAAAGTTGCTCTATATCTTTATTTGTTAACGATTCATTATTTGTTAACATATCTTCCATGGATTCATATAAATCTAAAATTTGGCCATCTGGATAAACGTTTCTAATCTGTAAACTTAACTTACGAATGCTAACATAATCTTCTAGCCTTTCATCACATCGTTGAAATAAGCGTTGAAATACTTTAGGCATGGTTAAAATTGATGGACCGAGATCAAATCCATAGTCATCTATGTCTAACCTATTTACCTTTCCACCGATATGCTTATTTTGTTCATATAAATCCACTTGATAGCCTGCTTGAGCCATACAAATTGCGCTAGCAATCCCTCCCAAGCCACCTCCTATGACAACCACTTTCTTATTTCCCATTTAATCACCTTTTCTTTTTTGTAATTTATTATAAATACGTATTAACTTAGGGCGATTATAGCGCTGAACAATCATACAAGGCACATTAGCTATAATGACATATATAAAATTAATTATTTTAACACTTTTTGACGCTTTAAAAAACGCAATAACAGGAAATATGGATAGCAGATGAACCACCTCTGCACGTCTAGTTTCTAATATAAATCGCTGTATATCATTCATATTTTTAGATAGATCGAAAGTCGCTTTACTACTGATATTAGGGTTAAGATTTTGACCGTCTGGCAAATGATCTTTCCAATATTGCACTTTAACTAATTGTTGCCATAATTGACCCTCTTGTTCAATATTCCAACTTCGAAAATACTTATTATCTTTTTCTAAGAACTTATAACTAATACGAGTACCAAGTTGAGCAATAATCATTTGAACTATAAACCAATATAGCGCAATATATATAATCTTTTTCATCAATTTAATGGTCAGATTTAGCTGTATAGCTTGGGGTATCTTTATTTAAATACCAATTACCAGCTGTTAAATAAGTAGCAAAAGCGCTCCAAAGCATATATGGAACTAGTAAAATGCCAGCAACTTTTTTTACATTGAAAAATTTTACAGTTGTTGTAACTACTGCGCCCAGTAATACAACACTCTCTATCAACGCACTAAAGCGTAATTTATATTTGAAGTATAATATCGACCATAGATAATTCAGGCTTAATTGTGAGTAATAAGCACCTTTCAAAGCCTTACTAGTAGATTTATTAGTCACTAATGCATAAGCTACGCCCATCGTTGTATAAAGTATTGGCCACACAATTGGAAAGACATAGCCGGGTGGTGAAAAAGGTGGTTTAACATTATTTTTATAATCTTTTCTCGCATTTTTCACTGCAAATTTCCCTATAAATTTACCACCTGTAATTGGTGTTATAACTTTTATAATTGTTTTAATTATCTCGTTTGCTTTCATAGTTGATCCCCTCTTTTTTTGTAAAAGGAACTAGCCTTTATTTTAGCCGTTACAATTCGGCATTGGACATGTTATTTTTTCTAGCTAAATACTTTTTCACTCTATATACTTTCAAAACAATTGCACCTGTAATAACAATTGGCAAAATAAACTTCTTCATATTAAAGTATTCTCCTTTATTAGTTTTTTGGCTATTAATCTTGAATTTAAAAAGATTCATTACACTTTTATGTACTTTTGCTTGAGTATACTTATATACCCACCAAGGTAACGTCGGTTCATATTCTTGTAACGCTATGATACATGCGTCACTATTAGGTAATCTTCTAAACTCTAATCTCGCATTACCACCATCTACATCTAAAGCAAAATCCCCACCAACAATTCGATATAAAAT
>NZ_KV791878.1:0-2697 GCF_001808005.1 Staphylococcus sp. HMSC13A10
TTATAAACATATCTTTATATATTTAATTGTTTTGACACGCTGACGTTGAAATCACAATCCACTAACTCTTGAGTTCTAACGTTATCTAGTACACCAATCTAGATAACGTTTTTTTATTATAAAAAATATATTTTGTTATATGCGACCATGATGAACAACAAAATTAAAGGAAAATTATTTTTATTAGGTTTATAGTAGTAATAACTTTAAGAAAAAGATAAATTAAGTTAGTGTGATAATTTAATCAATTGATAAACATTATAAGAGAGGGTCATTGAATTTATGAATAATATTACTATTATAGGAGCTTCACAAAATAATTTAAAAAATATAGATATAACTATACCTAAACATTTGATTACAGTATTCACAGGACGTTCTGGTTCAGGTAAGTCATCGCTGGTATTCAGAACAATAGCTGCTGAATCTGAACAACTTTTAAATGAAAGTTATTCTAGCTATATTCAATTTCATTTAAATCAACAACCGAAACCAAAGGTAAAAGAAATTAAAAACCTTCCTGTAGCAATGACGATTAGTCAAAAAAGATTTAATGGTAATTCTCGCTCTACTGTAGGTACAGTGTCGGATATCTATGCCTCTGTTAGATTGTTGTGGTCGAGGGTAGGTGAACCTTTTGTCGGTTATTCAGATGCCTTTTCATTTAACAGTCCTAATGGTATGTGTGAAACATGTGAAGGATTAGGTTACATTGAAGACATTAATTTAAATGAACTCTTAGATTGGGACAAATCTTTAAATGAAGGTGCTATTAATTTTCCTTCTTTCGGACCTGATAAAGAAAGAGGTAAAGCTTATCGTGATAGTGGTTTATTTGATAATGATAAAAAATTAAAAGCATATACAAAAGAAGAATTAGATTTGTTTTTATATCAGGAGCCAATAAAATTAAAAAACCCGCCCGAAGAATGGCGAAAATCAGCAAAGTATGTGGGACTTATACCTAGGTTTAGAAGGATATTCTTAGGGGATAAAGAATTTAACAAAAAACGTTACGCTAAGCATCTTAAAAACGTTGTAGAAAATAAAATTTGTCCAACTTGTAATGGTCAACGTTTAAATTCGAAAATTTTGAGCTGTAAAATTCAAGGGAAAAACATTTCAGATTTTACACAAATGACTGTAAAAGAAAATTTGGTGTTTCTTGATAAATTGAACGATTCAACTGCCCAATTTATTATTGAACCACTTCGAAAGCAATTAGAAGCACTTGATTATATAGGATTAAGTTATTTAACGCTTAATCGTGTAACCACTTCTTTATCAGGTGGAGAAGCACAACGTCTTAAATTAATAAGACATTTGAACAGTTCATTATCTGATTTGGTTTATATCATTGATGAACCAAGTGTTGGTTTACATCCAGAAGATATTGCAAAAAAAATGAAATTTTGAAATCTTTAAAAGATAAAGGAAATACAGTATTAATTGTAGAACATGATCCTGATGTAATTAAAGAAGCAGATTATATTATTGATATGGGACCAAGTTCAGGGACGCAAGGTGGAGAGATAACGTTTGAGGGAACATACAAACAATTATTGTCTTCAGACACATCTACTGGGGAAGCACTACGTATCAAACATCACTTAAAAAATGAGACACGTGAAGCAAAGCATTTTTATCATCTTGGACCAGTGACTCAAAACAATTTGAATAATACGACAGTTGATATACCTAAGCATGTTTTGACAGTATTAACTGGAGTAGCAGGTTCTGGGAAAAGCACTCTTGTTAAGGCAGGTTTTGCAAAGAACGATAATGCAGTATTTATGGATCAAAAAGCGATACAAGGCTCCAATCGGTCTAATTTATTAACTTATTTAGGTGTTTTTGATAGAGTCAGAAATTTTTTCAGCAAAGAAACTGGATTAAATAAATCCGTGTTTAGTTATAATTCGAAAGGGGCTTGTCCTAATTGTGGTGGTAAAGGTTATATTGAAACAGAACTTGCATTTATGGGTGAGTTTTCACAAACATGTGAAGTGTGTCACGGTAAACGTTATAAGCCAGAAGTATTGAATGCGACTATAAATGGCTATTCTATTGCTGATTTCCTTGAATTGACTGTTGATGAAGGTATAAAATTTTTTGATAAAGAAAATGAAATTCAGTCTAAGTTACAAGCTATAAGTAAAACAGGATTAAATTATGTAACACTCGGACAACCTCTATCTACCTTATCAGGCGGTGAAATTCAACGCGTTAAATTAGGTCAATATTTAAATGAAGATGTTACAGATAGTATTTTTATATTTGATGAACCTACGACAGGTTTACATGAAGCTGATATTCCCATATTGATAAATTGTTTTAATAATCTTATTGAACAAAATAATACTGTTATTTTAATTGAACATAACTTATCAATAATGTGTGAAGCTGATTGGATTATAGATGTAGGACCAGGTCCCGGTTTAGATGGAGGAAAAGTACAATTTAGTGGATTACCTGTAAACTTTGTTAAAGAAAATAAAACATTAACATCTAAGCATTTGAAACTTTATACAGAAAATAATTAAATTTGTTTCATATAACTTTAAATAGAGTTAGAAATTTTATAACTTAATTTAGTGGTTTGAAAAATTAACACATAAAATTAATAAAAGAGCCTATGGTTAAAATGATGTGATGTGCACCCCAAAAGTTGGACTAAAATCCAACTTTATGGGGTGC
>NZ_KV791879.1:0-41256 GCF_001808005.1 Staphylococcus sp. HMSC13A10
AAACCAGAGTACAACTTTTGGGGTTCATTACACGATAGAAGTCGCTTTTTTGTTACCTATTAAATTTGAAGAAGAATATACTATTTAATGAAATATATTTACGTTTAAGATACTAATGATATAATTAATTTTATTAGTCAAAATCAAGTGTTTGGTATTATAATTATGAAAAACAAAAAACATAATTTAATTTTCAAATTGTGATTTAAATTATGTTCCACTTCGTATCTATAATAAATTTATTTTAATCATTAGATAGAGTTTAAATTACTAGTAAACCAAGCATATGATTGTTACAATAGGTTAAGCGTTTATATGCATCAAGTTAATATATTAAGATGCACGATAAATTTTATTGTAGACGAAAAAATTATGCTTATATACAAACTTAATTAAAATAAGATGTAAATAAGAATAAAGAAATAGACTATGAGTTCATCATTGATAAAAGGAGAGAAAGCATATGAAATACGCAGGGATCTTAGCAGGTGGAATAGGTTCCAGAATGGGTAACGTTCCTTTACCAAAACAATTTTTAAATTTGGATAATAAACCCATACTTATTCACACGATAGAAAAATTCATATTAGTAGATGAATTTGAAAAATTAATTATAGCTACACCAAAACAGTGGGTTACACACACTAAAGATATATTAAAAAAATATAATATATTTGATGATAGAATTGAAGTCATCGAGGGTGGTTCCGATAGAAACGAAACGATTATGAATATTGTAAAATATGTTGAATCGGTTAATGGTGTAAATGACGATGATGTTATTATTACTCATGATGCCGTGCGACCATTTTTAACTTATAGAATCATCAAAGAAAATATTGATAAAGCAGTTGAATTTGGTGCTGTAGATACAGTTATTAAAGCAGTTGATACTATCGTAACATCAGAAGACGATGACACGGTTTCAAAAATTCCACAAAGAAAAATTATGTATCAAGGTCAAACACCACAATCATTTAATATTAACTTATTAAAAGATTGTTATGAAAATTTAACAGATAATCAAAAAGAAATTTTAACTGATGCTTGCAAAATAATCGTAGAATCAAAGAAAGAAGTTAAATTAGTTGAAGGGGAAGTATACAACATAAAAGTGACTACTCCTTATGATTTAAAAGTAGCTAACGCTATTATAAAAGGTGGTATTGATAATGATTAATCAAGTATATCAACTTACATCACCTAGACAATTTGAGATAACTTACAATAATGTGGATATTAATAGTAATCATGTTATAGTTCGTCCCCTATATTTGTCAATTTGTGCTGCTGATCAAAGATACTATACAGGTAATAGAGACGAAAAAACGTTGAAGAAAAAATTGCCAATGTCTTTAATACATGAAGGTGTTGGCGAGGTAGTATACGATAGCAAAGGCATTTTCAAAAAAGGTACAAAAGTTGTTATGGTTCCAAATACTCCAACAGAAACTGATGATGTCATTGCAGAAAACTATTTGCCAAGTAGTTATTTTAAATCAAGTGGTTACGATGGCTTTATGCAAGACTTTAACTTTTTAAATCATGATAGAGTTATTCCGTTGCCAGATGATGTGGATTTAAGCATCCTATCATATACAGAGTTAGTATCTGTTAGTTTGCATGCGATTTATCGTTTTGATAGAAAATCTATATCTCATAGAGCATCATTTGGTGTATGGGGTGATGGAAACCTTGGCTATATTACATCATTATTATTAAGAAAAATGTACCCAGAATGTAAAATTTATGTTTTTGGGAAAACTGACTATAAGCTAAGTCATTTTTCTTTCGTAGATAAGACATTTCATATTGATGATATTCCTGAAGATTTAACTTTTGACCATGCATTTGAATGTGTGGGTGGTAAAGGTAGTCAATCAGCGATTAATCAAATTATAGATTATATTTACCCAGAAGGCAGTATTGCATTATTGGGTGTGAGCGAAATGCCTGTAGAAATTAACACAAGATTAGTTTTAGAAAAAGGCATCACTTTGATTGGAAGTAGTAGAAGTGGTTCTTATGACTTTCAAAATGTTGTGGATTTATATACAAAATATCCTGACGTTGTAGATAAACTTTCCTTATTAAAAGGACAAGAATTTGAAGTTCGTAATATTCAAGATTTAACAAAAGCATTTGAATCTGATTTATCAACTTCTTGGGGTAAAACTGTCTTAAAATGGATTATGTAAAATGAAAGGATGCTAATTTTGGCTAAAAGTAAGATATATATAGATGATATTTATTGGGAAAGAGTCCAATTATTTATAGAAGGGCATAGTGAAGATTTAGATATCGAAAATAGTAAGTTTGTTTTGAGAAACTTAATAGAATCTAAAGAATTAGAAGCAAATGATGTTGATATAAAAGAAAATAAATTTACGTGTAGATTTAATGTAGCAATACTAGATGAGGGATATTACCTGCCTTCAGACGAATACCTTCTAATAAATAAACAGGACTTAGATTATATTGCAACAATTAATCCAGAAGTTATTAAAGACTTTTATAATGATTTAGATGAATTAGAAGTAGATAAATTTGATGAATTAGAGACATCCAATGAAAAAACTAATTTCTTGCTCAAGAACTTTATGAAGCAATTTAATAGAGGTGGAAACTCAAAGAAAACAGTTTACACACTTACTCCAAAAATTTCTAGTGAAGTAAATGAATTTGTATTACAAGTTAACTTTAAAGCACCTAAACCAAAACAAAATAAACTAATACAAAAATATAAAGAAATTAGAACGAAATATAGAAAATATGCATATAATGTACGAAATACTACTTTCAAAACTATATTTTACGTCACTAAATTTTTCCATATGAGAAAAGGAAAAACAGTTCTATTTACTTCGGATTCTAGATCAGAAATGTCAGGTAACTTTAAATTTGTTTATGATGAAATGTTAAAAGCTAATCTGGATAAAGAGTATAAAATTCATGCTATATTTAAACCTAATATTTCAGAAAGAAGAAATTTAATTGATAAATTTAAATTTCCATTTTTACTTGGAAAAGCAGACTATATTTTTGTAGATGATTTTCACCCTATGTTATATAAAGTGAAATTCAGAAGATCACAAGAAATAATTCAAGTATGGCATGCTGTTGGTGCATTCAAAACAGTTGGGTTTAGTAGAGCTGGTAAGAAAGGTGGACCTTTCTTCGATTCATTAAATCATAGAAATTATACTAAAGCGTATGTGTCTTCTGAAACAGATATACCATTTTATGCTGAAGCATTTGGTATTAAGGAAAAAAATGTTGTTCCTACTGGTGTACCAAGAACTGATATCTTTTTTGATGAAACATACAAAAATGAAACAGTAGCAAAAATGAGAGAATTAATACCACAGATAATTGGTAAAAACATTATTCTCTTCGCACCAACATTTAGAGGTAGTGGACACAATACAGCACATTATCCTTTCTTCAAAATAGATTTTGAAAGATTGGCAAAATATTGTGAAGAAAACAATACAGTTGTGCTATTTAAAATGCATCCATTTGTTAGAAATAGACTTAAAATTTCTGAAGAACATAAAAAATACTTCATAGATATTTCAGATTTAAGAGAAGTTAATGATGTATTATTTATTACTGATATTTTAATTAGTGATTATTCTTCATTAATTTATGAATTTGCTGTGTTTAAAAGACCAATGCTATTTTATGCATTTGATTTGGAAGATTATATTACTACACGTGATTTTTATGAAAACTACGAATCATTTGTACCAGGTAAAATAGTACAATCATTTGATGAATTATTAGATTCATTAAATAACAAAGATTTTGAACAATATAAAGTTGAACCTTTCTTAAATAAACATTTTAAATACCAAGATGGTAGATCTAGTGAGAGATTAGTTCGTAATTTGTTTGGTTCATAAAGTTATTGCTATTAAAATTAAACGATTTAAAATAAGAAATGACATTATAGCTAAAACACCAATTATTTGTAACTAAAACTTATAATTGGTGTTTTGTCTCTATTTATGGAGAACTATTTTGTTAATGATAGAAATGTTCGCTATAAAGAGCCTTTATAAATAGAAGAGGGGTATTTTCTTGAATCAATATATATTTACAACGAGCCGTTTAGATAGAAGGCATGGTGGTTTAACGTCTTCTATGTTAAATAAAGCAAGTATGTTGAATGAAAAATTGAATATTAAACCATTAATATTAACGTTTCATTTAGATATGAAATATGAATCAATCGTAGAAGAAACTATTCAAAGATATGGATTAAAAAGTAAAGCTATATTTTTAAATATTAATAAATATTTTAAAGATAAAGCGAATATTGAAAAAGAAGTAAAGTACACATTTGAACCTAGTTCTGATCTTATAAGACGAGAAAAAGATGATAATACGATTGAATATTTTAATCATGATAAAAAAGTTTATGAAGTAAAATATTCTAATCATATTATTAGAGAAATTAAAAAATATTCTAATGGAAACATTAGCGAAAAAATAAAAATTGATGTAGATGGCTTTTTATTTTCAGTAGATTACTATGAAAATAAAAATTTAAAACAACAAGACCTATATAGAAAAGACCAATCGGTATTCGCAAGTAGATTTTTTAAAAAAATAAAAAAAGAAAATGAAATACAGAAAATTATCCTTTTTGATGAAGAAAAACTAGAATTTTCTTCTTTTGATGAGTTTAAAACATATTTTATTTCACTTTTTATTAAGGATCCTATCACGTATTTAGTCGTTGAAAATAGAAATATAGATAAATCGGTTTTAAATATAAAAGATGAGCGAGTAAGAAAAATATTCATGACTCATAGTATACACATTCGACCTGGTACTGATATCATCCGAAGAGGAAATCGTGCAGTATTGAATAATTTAAATGAAATTGACGCTTTAGTACTACTTACCGAATCACAAAAACAAGATATTATTAAACGTTTTGGATATAGAAATAACTATTTTGTAATTCCTCATGCGATTGAAACAAAAGACATTCAAAATAGAGTGACACCTAATAAAGTGGTAATGGTGTCAAGATTACATGAAGAAAAAAGAATTGATCAGGCAATTCAAGCATTTAAACAAGTGGTTCAACAAATACCCGATGCTGTATTTCATATATATGGTGAAGGAAAAGAACGAGAGAATTTACAATCATTAATTGATAGTTTAGGTATAACTGATAACGTTAAACTTGAAGGCTATAGTCATAATATTAATAAATCTTTACAAAGTGCAGAATGTACATTACTTACTTCTAAATATGAGGGATTTGCATTAGTCATCCAAGAAAGTATTGCAAATGGTACACCAGTGATTGCATATGATATCAAATATGGGCCTAGTGATATGATTGATGATGGCAAAAATGGATATTTAGTTAAAAATGGTAATGTGGATCAATTAGCACAAAAATTATATTCATACCTAACTAAAGATGAGCAAGAAAAAAATAATTTTTCTAAACATGCATTAGAAAAGGCTGAAAAATTTTCTATTGATAAGTTTGTTAAACATTGGAATGAATTGTTTAATGAAGTTAAAGAATCACAAGAACTTTATCAACCTTCAGTTAAGTTAACTCAAGTTAGTTTGCATAATGGTGTGTATTCAATAGAAACAGAGGTTAAATTAAATACCAAAGAGCCGCATCAAGCACAATTCAGATTCTTATTTTACAAACGTTCAACTTTACAAAATAAAGAAGCAATGGAATATATTGCTGAAAATGTAAAAGCATCAAAGATTGGTCAAGATAGTTATCATGTTAGTGGAGAATTTGACCCTAACTTATTTAATATCAATGAGATTTATGATTTAAATCTAGAAATTCAAGATAATACACAATATCATAAGATACGTGTTGGCAATAATAGAGAAAATGTAAATTTAAATAATTTAGAATTTAAATTTACTAAACCTTATTACACAAAAGATTATGAAAATCTAAGTTTTGATTTAAAAGCCTTATCTTATAAATCCACAAAAAGTAAATACTTAAAATATCAAGCGAAAAAAGTGAGAAAAATATTTAACTCCAAAAAGTCCATAAAAAGTAATGTGAATAAATTGAAACATGTTTATAGTGTTCCTAAAGTACTATTAACATATAGTATTAATGAACAAAACAAGAATGTAGCTAAGAAATATCATGATTTGAAGAAACTTCACCCAATTCTTAAAAGAAATTCTAAATTTTACTATAAATTAGGTGAACTAGCTATTAAATTAAAAAAATGGAATGAAGCACACCATTATATTAATAAAGCTATTGAATTAGATGATAGAAACGATACAAGATTATATTTCATCAAAGCAATTTTATTAAAAAAACTAGGTGAAAATGCTGAAAGTATTAAAGTTTTACAAAAATTGCTACACATTGATAACAAAGATAGAAAAGTACTTTTAGAAATAACAAATATGTACTATCAACAATCTGAATTAGATTTAGCTGTAGAATATCTAGAACAATTTTTACAATTAAATCCAAATGATAAAGAAGTTTTATTAAAATTAATTCAATATCTTGAACTGAAAAATGATAAACCAAAAGCAGTACATTATTATTCTCTATTGTTAAATAATAAAGAACTTAAGTTAGATAATAAATCATTAAGTGAGTATTATTATAAAAAAGGTCAACTTGAGTTTGACTTGAATGACGTGGATAAAGCAAGAACTAGTTTCAACAAAGTTATTCAATATTCTAATGACTCTCTATTAAAGAAAAGAGGGATTGGACATCTATATGAACAATCTAAACATGATTCACAAGCTATCAATGAATATGAAAAACTCTTGGAAGAAGAACCTGACAATGCCGAATTACATTTTCATATAGCTACACTTATTAAAAAAACACGTAATATTAAAAAGGCAATTTATCATTTTGAAAAGGCATTAGAATTAAATAAAGCAAGATCTCCTTGGTATTATCAATTAGCTTTATGTTATGAAGAATTAAATGATTATCCGAAAGTTATCGATGCATATAAAAATGCCATTTTAAGACAACAAACGCATAGACCTGATAATTATAGAAGATTGGGTTATTTATTGGAAAAGACTAATGACAATGAAGCGGCATTAGAGGCATATAGTGAAGCTGAATTATTCAGAAAACCAAGTTATATGTCAAAAGCAGCTTATAGTAAACATATTGGTTCAATTTCAGTAAGATATGCACAAAGTTATGATTATTATAATATCGATGATCAGATGATTTTTTATGAAAGTATGAGCGGTGCAGGAATCTCAGGTAATCCATGGGGCGTTTTTGATTATATTTATAATCAAGCAGCTTATAAATCTTATACACATGTTTGGGTTATTAATTCATTCGATAATATTCCGCTTTATCTTAGAGATAAAAGTAATATTATTTATGTTAAGAAAAACTCGGATGCTTATCTGAAATATATTTCTAAAGCTAAATATTTAATTTGTGATTCAACATTTTCTGATTATGTAGTGAGAAAACCTGAACAAAGATACTTACAAACTACACACGGAATCTTTTATAAAACAGTAGGCCGTGATAGTAATGGAACTAAGATGGGTGTAGCTGGTAGTACTCGTAATTTATTACAAGCAACACACATTATTGCACCTAACCAATTTATGGTAGAAAAACAACAGTCAGCATATTCTATTAAAGGAATAAAAGATGGTAGTGTTGCAAAAGTTGGTTATCCTAGAATTGATATCACACTCAATGCAACAGACAAGCAAAAAGATGAAATTAGACAAAGAATGAACTTACCGAAAGATAAAAGTGTGGTATTATATGCTCCAACTTGGCGTGGCGAGTCAAAAGAAAGTAATGGCTTTGATATCGATAAATTACTTTATGATTTAAATGCACTAGCTAAACTGGATGCTACTATTTTATTTAGAGGACATAGTATAACTAAGTCTTTACTTAAAAATGTCAGCTTCCCTAATAATATTATTTTGCCACCTGATGATATTTCAACGAATTACTTGATGAGTATAGTTGATGTACTTATCTCAGATTATTCAAGTGTATTCTTTGATTTTATACCAACTGAAAGACCAATTGTTCATTATTTATATGATTTTGATGATTATGTAAATATGAGAGGATTAAATATTCCTACTGAAGATTTACCTGGTCATGTTGCAGAAACAACTGAAGAATTGGTTGCAAGTGTAAAATATAGTATAGAAAATCCTAAACCTGATAGTAAATATTTAAAAGCTAAAGATATGTTTTGCCCTTATGATATAGGTCATTCTGGTGAAAATGTTTCTAAATGGTTCTTTGAAGATAACACAGATAGCGTCGAAGCAGTTTCAAATAAAAAATATAATGGCAAAGCACTATTTTTAATTGGGCCTATTTCTGATTTAGATAATTTAGATACGCTAACTAATGAAATTGATACTACAGTTAAAAAAGGCTTTATTACTTCACTTTCATTGAAAAAAGCAATAGCTAAACAAGAAGCTAAAGCAAGTAAAATATTATCGTTCGGTAATGAAATTAACTTGTTACCTCAAGCTGGTCCGATGCCAAAAACATTAGAAGAAATAGTTGCTATACATGATGTTGAGAAAAAACATATAGTAAGAAATGATAGCACTAACTATTTATATGAAAAAGCTTATAGACGCGAAAGAAGAAGATTATTTGGAGATTTATCTTTTGATTATATTTATAATTATGAAGATAATAATCCATATTGGGTAAACTTAAGTAAAGTAATGGATGATAATAAAAAATAAATCTCTGATTTAATCAAAGTGAGACATCTTCTATCATAAAATAAAAGCCAGTCAATGAATGTCAACATATTCATTGGCTGGCTTTGTTATTACTATTTATTTTATTATAAAACACGACCAATATAGAGTAATACATATAATATAAGGAGTGACACTTATATATCTGTGCCACTCCGTTAAAAATTATTTACTTACATAATTAAATCTTTGAAATCTCAAATGAGTTAAATATATGATTATTTAGTTACACGTTTCCAAACTAATTTTTGGTTTGGCACATTACCATTAACAATGCTTAAAGTGTCACCTTCAAGTTCGAATAAGCGTGGTTGTGTATCGCCTAACCAAGTTGGGTTCATACTTACTTCCATTGTATGATAAACTGTTGAATTTTCTTCATCTAATTCATATTTACCTGAGTAAGCAACATAACCGTGTGCAGCTTCTGCCATTTCATCTTTTGTACCAGTGTGTAAGTCACCAGAAGCATAAGCAGATCTACCTTGTTGCATTAATTGAGCTGACATATAACCATCTGGATTATACATAATAAAACCAGTTGCGTCTTTACCTAAAGGATAGAAAATATTACCATTTTCATCCTCATCTTGATAGTTAACTAATGCCCATGTTCCAATTAATTGTTCTTTTAAATTACTCATATTTATTCCTTCTTTCTACAGATTTTGAAATAATGAATTATGCGTTTGAGCCACCAGATACACTAATAGTTTCACCAGTAATGGCTGAAGCACCATCAGAAGCTAAGAATAGAACAGTATCAGCAATTTCATGTGGTTCTAATAAACGATTCATTGGCATTTTACCAGTGATATATTTTTCCATAGCTTCTTGTTCTGTTGAATTATCTTGTTCTGCTAAGTTAGCAAGTTGATTTTCAATTAATTTAGTACGAACTGGTCCAGGTAATACTGCATTTGAAGTGATGCCGTCTTTAACAGTTTCTAATGCTACAGTTTTAGCAAATCCGATTTGAGCAAATTTTGAAGCTACATATGCAGATTTGAATGGGTCTGCCATTTCACCATGTGCTGATGAAATAGTGATGATACGTCCTTTTTGTTTTTCTTTCATACTTGGGATTGTATGTTTTGTCATTAAGAATGTACCTGTTTGAATAACACCTAATACTTGATTCCATTTTTCTAATGGGAAGTCTTCAACTTTAGAAATAAATTGAATACCTGCATTGTTAACTAATACATTAATTTCTCCATATTTACTTCTAATGTCAGCGATAGCAGATTTGTTAACTTCTTCATCTGTTACGTCAACTTGATAAGCTACACCATTTTCTAATGAATCTGCTGCTTTTTCAGCTGCGTCTTTACTCATATCAAAGATAAATACTCGATCACCTTGTTTATCAAATCCTTGTGCGATTGCGTAGCCAATCCTTGCCCTGAACCTGTTACAATTACGTTTCTAGTCATATTAAATTCCTCCTATAGATTTTATATAAATGCGGATGCGATAATTACAACAATAAGTGCTAATAAATTGGCACCCGTATTAGTAATAAATAAATATTTAAAGCCGTTTTTGTGGTTTAATCCTGTCAATGCGAATAATGTTAATACAACACCAGTATGTGGCATAACAGTAAATACAGATGAAGACATTACTGCAACTCTGTGAATTGTATATGGGTCAATACCCATATCAACGTACTGTTTACCAAATGCCTGCATGACAATACCTAGAGAACTTGAAGCAGAACCAGTTATAATGCCGAATAACGCAGATGCTACAGATAAACTTATTAATGGATTTCCTGGTATATTTAATATTAAAGATTTAATACTTGAAAATCCTGGTGCTAAAGTAACTACTGTACCAAATGCAATTGCAGAAGCAGTTAAGAATATTGGTATTACTGAACTACCAGCACCTTCGTTAATCACTTCTCTATGAATATTGATGTGTTTATGGAATAAAATGGCAGATAAAATAATTGAAATAGCTAAACTAATAAGAATAACGTTATCAATTTTTAATATACTACCAATAATATTGATAATAATTAACACAACGATAGGTAAAATACTTAGATAAAAATTAGGGGTAGATTTTTCTTCATTTTCTAAATCTAAATTACTCGCATTAAAATCATCAAAAGTTTCACCTTTTGCAAGACTTTTATTTAATGCATGTTTCATGTACCATAAACCAAATACTATGGCAACGATTGTTCCAATGATTCCTAATAAAGGCGCTGCTGTTAATGTTGTACCCAAATATTTAGTCGGTACAACATTTTGTACTGAAGGTGTACCTGGTAACATTGTCATAGTAAATGTTCCTAAGCCTAACATGATAGGAATACAAATCAAATTCCATGCAATATTCAATTGTTTGAATAAAGGTTTTGCTAAAGGCACGATAACGAAGACAACTACGAATAAGCTAATGCCTCCGTATGTTAAAATTGCAGTGATTAAAAATATAGAAACTAATATTGAATATGGATTGCTAGTACCAATTTTACTAATTATTTTAGAGGCGATAGAATGTGCTGCACCACTTTGATCCATGTATTTTGCAAGTAATGAACCAAGTAGGAATACGCCAAAGAAACTAATAATAAATTGAGCCAATCCAGTAATATATGATTCTTTAGTTCCAATTAAGGAATTAAAGAAAGGTAAACCGTTTGTTAAAATAACAATAAATGAAGCAATTGGACCTACTATTAAAATAGAATATCCATTCATTGAGAAATAGATAATGAATAATATCCCGATAATAATACCAATTGTACCGATGATTTCCATATTGGCCCTCCCTTAAAGTAGAATTTCAAGTTTATTTTTTGTCTATTTGATGACAATTACTATTATCAACTCAAAATTAGGTTTTGTAAAAGATTGTTTTAGGTATAAAAACTATAACTAAAAGGTTATATAGAGGAAAGAGTGTCTAAATGATAAACACAAGATCAAGTAAATATTTAGAGGAAATTAACAGATTCGGTAGCATTTCCCAAGCTGCAAAATACTTATACATTTCACAGCCGTATTTAAGTAAGTTTATAAAGGAACTAGAAACTGACTTAGGCACAGAGTTATTAAATAGAGAGAAAAATCCAATTACTTTAACATACGCTGGGGAGCGTTATATAGAATATATGAATCAAATTAAATATACGTATGATGAAATGAAATCGGAACTACAAATGATTTCTGGATTAAAAAAAGGTCGTTTAGTCATAGGTATCAATCCTATACTAGCAGCACATGCATTATATAAGATATTGCCGGAATTTATAAAAGAATATCCAGGTATAGAATTAAAGTTAATAGAAGAATCAGCTCATCGAATTGAACAATTACTTATTGATAATAAGATTGATATAGCAATTACGATTTTGCCTTTTTATCAAGGTGTATTCCAATATGAAACTCTATCTAAAGAACCCATATATTTGATGATTCCATCTAATCATTCATTAATTACAAATGACAATTACAAAAACAAATCAATTTTTGAAATTCATCAAGAATTAGCAAATGATAACTTTATATTGCTAAAACCGAACATGGCCTTGCGTAAAATCACGAATCAAATATTAGAAGACAATGAGCTTGAACCCAATATTGCTATGGAAACGATTAGTATTGATAATGCTTTAAGATTGGTGAATGAAGGCTTAGGGATTACTTATGTACCAGAAAGTGTCAAAAACAGTAGTAAACATTTTGAAGGATTAAGTATTAAATTAGAAAAACCAAGCTATTTTAATCAAGTTGTAGTGGCATATAAAAGGGATAAATTTAATCACTTGTCTAAAGCTGCGCATATGTTTATTGTATTGGCTAAAGCTACATATAATAAAAGTGATGATGAATGAATAAAAAGAGAGTAACATCTGGAGAATATTCCGATGTTACTCTTTTTATTTTAGATGAATTTCAAGAGTAGTAATTATATGAAGACTCTAATCAAATAGCCTTTAAAGTAGCAGTTGAATACAAATGAGCATTCATTTATGTTCCTAAGGTGAACTTATTATTTAAAAATTGTAATATGAAAAGAAAAATTTGTAAAAGTAAGCGTTTGCACTATGAATTTGATATATCTTATTTTAAAATGAATATATACATAAACATAAGGAGATGGATTAAATGTCAGTATTAGATAAATTCAAATTAGAAAATAAAGTAGCTATCGTAACAGGAGGAGCTTCTGGTTTAGGTAAATCTATGGGAAAAGCTTTAGCTGAAGCAGGTGCTAATCTTGTTATTGCAGATATGAATTTAGAAGTTGGTCAACAAACTGCTAAAGAATTCGAAGAAGAAACAGGAAATAAAGCCATTGCATGCAAAGTAGATGTAACTAATGTTGATCAAGTTAATGACATGGTAAAAGAAACAATGGATACATTTGGACATATTGATATCTTATTTAACAATGCAGGTATTAATGAACACGTTGATTTTGAAGATATGCCATATGAACGTTGGAAAAAAACAATGGACGTTAACTTAAACAGTATGGTATTAGTTACAAATGCTGTTGGTGAAGTCTTCCGTGAACAAAAGAGTGGTGTCATTGTTAATACATCTTCAATGTCAGGTGTTATTGTAAACACACCACAACCACAAGCAGCATATAATACTTCTAAAGCAGCTGTAATTATGCTTACTAAAAGTTTAGCAAATGAATGGGCTAAACATAATATTCGTGTAAATACAATTGCACCAGGATATATGAAAACAGAATTAACTAAAGATTATTTCGCTAAAGGCGGAGATATGATTGATACATGGATGAATATGACTCCTATGAATCGTCCAGGTGTACCAGAAGAATTACAAGGTGCAGCGCTATACTTAGCTTCAGATGCATCATCATTCGTTACTGGTTCAGTTATTACTGTTGATGGTGGTTATACAGCACTTTAATTATCTATATTATTGGGAGTGAGACAGAAATATAAAGTACTACTTCTAATTTTATTAGATTAGTAGTGCTTACACCTTTGCTTTAGCTAATGTGTTCCACTAAGGATTACATGAGTTAACACTCATGCATAAGTAATTCTAATTTCTAAAGAAAAAGAATTACTTTATCAGTCAACTACTGCCAATATAAAATTTTAGCCTGAGACATTGATTTATGTCCCAGGCTGTTTTGTATTCTATACAATAAGAAATAATAACTAAATCCGATTAAATAATCAGAAAATTAAAACTTTAATATATCGGTTGTGATTTTTAGAAAGCGTGTTATTATATTCATTAGATATCTAACTAAATGAGGTGAAGCGATGGAAGTGACATATCAATTTCTATTAAGAAGCTTAGCGCATGAGATGAAGAATTATGCAGATCGACGATTAGATGATTTTGGAATTACACAAGAACAAAGTCATACATTAGGATATATATATCGTTATCAAGAAAAAGGTATATCGCAAAAAGAATTAATGGAATTCTTTGGAAGAAAAGGTTCAACGGTCAGCAGTATAATAAAAAATCTAGAAGCAAATCATTTAGTTTTTAGGAAAGTTAATCCAGAAGATACACGTAGTAAAATTTTGAAATTAACGGACGAAGGTCTAGAATTAGTAGAATCTTTTACTAAAGTATTTGATGAAATTGAAGAAAGATTACTATTAAATATCTCAGATGAAGATCAACTGAAATTTAAAGAAACTATAGAACAAATGATGGAAAACTTGAAATAATGCGTGGTTATTATTTAGAGTAATAGCCACTATATTTTTCAACATATAGTTAGAAATCTAATTATTAGCCATCTAATTAAAAGGGAGTAAGAATAATGAAAGACGAACAATTGTATTTTTTGAAAAAGCACCAATATTTAAAGCAATGATGCATTTCTCATTGCCAATGATGATAGGAAGTTTATTAAGTGTAATTTATGGGATTTTAAATGTATATTTCATAGGATTTTTAGATGATAGCCATATGATTTCAGCAATATCACTAACATTACCAATATTTGCTGCATTAATGGGATTCGGTAATTTATTTGGTGTCGGTGGTGGGACTTATATTTCACAACTATTAGGAGCAAAAGATTACAGTAAAAGTAAATATGTTAGTAGCTTTTCAATGTATGGAGGCTTATTACTTGGAGTCATTATTGCATTAGTGACATTACCGTTTACCGATCAAATTGCACAAGTTTTAGGAGCACATGGTGAAACAATCAAATTTACAAGCGATTATTTAAGAATTATGTTCTTGAGTTCTCCATTTGTTATTTTATTCTTTATTTTAGAACAATTTGCACGTGCAGTAGGAGCACCGATTGTATCTATGGTTGGAATGTTAGCAAGTGTTGTATTAAATATGATTTTAGATCCGATTTTAATTTTCGGTTTTGATTTAAATGTAGTTGGTGCAGCTTTAGGTACTGCAATTTCAAACTTAGTAGCTGCAATATTCTTTATTCTTTACTTTATGAAAAAAATAGATTCACTTTCTGTAAATATTAAATTTGCTAAACCAAATAAAGAAATGATGGCAGAAATTTTCAAAATTGGTATTCCAGCTTTCTTAATGGTTGTACTTATGGGTGTAACTGGATTAGTATTGAATTTGTTTTTAGCTAATTATGGTAACTATGCTATTGCCAGTTATGGTATTCAATTTAGATTAGTACAATTTCCAGAATTAATCATAATGGGATTAAGTGAAGGTGTTGTACCTTTGATTGCTTATAATTTTGTTGCTAATAAATCAAGAATGAAAGATACGATTAAAGCAGTTATCATTTCTATCATTGCAATTTTTGCAGTAAGTATGATTATAGTATTTGTATTTGGTCACCAAATCATTCAATTATTTAGTACAGATCCACACATCGTTGATCTTGCTACATTCATGCTACAAGTGACAATGACATCATTATTATTAAATGGTATTGGTTTCTTATTCACTGGTATGTTACAAGCGACTGGACAAGGTCGTGGTGCAACAATTATGGCTATTTTACAAGGTACAGTTATCATTCCAGTATTATTTGTCATGAATAGTTTATTTGGTTTAACAGGGGTAGTATGGTCACTATTAATTGCAGAAACATTATGTGCTTTAGCAGCGATGTTAATCGTTTATTTATTAAGAAATAAATTAACAGTTGATAAAGAAGCTTTATTAGAAGAATAATTTTAAATTGAGGGACGATCATTATTATAAAACGATGGTTGTCCTTTTTGTTTTGTGACTAAATAATGAACAATTTACGAGATATTTTAGATAAGGGGGGTTCGATGGTACATACTAATAAGTACCCTAAGATTATTATTGCCATAATGGTGATGTTTTTCCTGTCATTGTTGCCTTCCATGATGAATCAAGCTTCAGCTCATGCAACATTAGAAAAGACGAATCCTAGGCAAGATGGTGTTGTGAAACAAATGCCTGAAGAAATTGAATTAGAATTCAATGAACCAGTAAATTCGAAGTATTCTAATATCACTTTATATAATGATAAAGGTAAGGAATTAGGTAAAGTTAAGCCATCAACATCTGGCTGGGCAAAAACTTTAACTTTTTCATCAGATAAAGTTGGTAAAGGTACGCATACTATTAAATGGCAAGCCATCTCAGCAGACGGGCATGAAGTAGGAGATCAATTTGAATTTTCGGTAGGTAAAGTAACTGCCAAAGATATAGATACGTCAAACGCCTTTTATGCAGAACCTAGTTTTTGGTTTGGAGTAATGCGATATATTGCTGAAGGAACAACCATTATTTTAGTAGGTCTATTTTGGTTAAACGGTATTGTTAAACGTCGCCAATTACATTCATTTGAATTATTCCCTAAACAAATGAGTATTTCATTTATGATGATAATGGCGTATATAATGGCATTATTATTATATATGATGACATTAACCTCAGATGTTGTAGATGCTATATTATCACTTAAAATTGATGTTTTAATGCAATTTCCATTTATTTTAAGCTCAATTGCAATGATAGTATTATATGCATTGATTATAATTAGAAATATGGATCGAATTTGGTATTGGTTAGTTTCAATAGTAATGATACTAACAATAAGTATGTCTGGTCATGCATGGTCTCAATCAATTCCAGTTTGGTCTATCGCAATTAGAACGATACATATTGTAGGTATGACATTGTGGTTAGGTGCACTTGCATATCTTGTTTGGTATATAGTGAATAACAATTCATCAGAGCAGATAAAAAATATACGTTCAATGCTATTTAAAGTGAATACTATTGCTGTTGCAATGATTATTATTTCAGGTGTCTTAATGGCTATTGATGAAACGAATATTTTAGCAATTTGGTCCAAAATGCAAACATTGACAATACTAATACTTGTAAAAGTTATTGGTACATTAATAATGATGGCTTTAGGTTTATATCAAACCACGAAAGCTTTAGGTAAACGTCAACAAGTTAATAAAGTGACGTTAATAATAGAATTAATTATAGGAATCATACTTATATTCGTAGGTGTGATGATGAGTCAAATAAATATACCAGGTTAAGGAGCCGAATCATGTTAAAAAATTAATTTCAATGAGTTTTATTTTATTTTTCACGTTAGGAATTTTTAAGGTTGCAGATGCACATGTAACTTTAAATCCAAATGAAAGCGAACCAGAATCTTATGATAAATATGATGTGAGAGTGCCAGTTGAACAAAATGATAATACAGTAAAAGTTGAATTAACTGTACCAAAAGGTGTTAATCTTGAGAATGTAGCACCTGTTGAAGGTTTTAAACATTCATTTGAAAAAGATAAAAAAGGTAATATTACTAAAGTAACTTGGAAAGCAACTGGTAAAGGTATCGGACCTAATGAATTTATAGAATTCCCAATTGTTGCAGCTAATCCAGATAAAGAAGGAAGCTTTAAATGGAAAGCCGTTCAAACATATGACAATGGCGATGTTGTTAAATGGGACGATAAAGAAGACAGTGAACACCCAGCACCAATTACAACAGTAAAAAAAGGGGCTAACCCAAGTGGTTCACAAAGTGATGAATCATCATCAACAAGTGGTAGTTCTATCGCATTATGGGTTGTATCAATTGTAGCAATTTTACTTTCTCTAGTAGCCATTTTCAAAAAATCAAAAAAATAATTAAACATAGAGGATGCGATTTTGATAGGTCGTGTCCTCTTTTATAATTTAAATATTTGTTGTTTTGTCACTTTCATAATAACGAATATGTTTTATAATATAATCGTGAGGGAGGAAGAATCATGCGAAGATTATTATACTCATTTCTTTTTTACATGATTATTGGATTATTTAGTGGGTTTTATTATAGAGAACTAACTAAAGCACATCATTTTACGGGTGATACACAATTATCATTAGTACATACACATACATTGATTTTAGGTATGTTTATGTTTTTATTACTATTATCATTAGAAAAGTCATTTAAATTAAGTAGTTATTATTTATTTAATTGGTTCTTTGTTATATATCATATCGGTGTACTAGTAACAGTTGGTATGATGACAGTTAAAGGTACTTATCAAGTATTAGGAAAAACAGTGCCAGCTTCATTCCCTGGGTTTGCAGGAATGGGGCATACTGCTATGTTAGCAGCATTATTAATACTATTTTTCTTATTAAGACAAGCAATCATTAAAGAACCTAAAGATTAATTTCAGCTCGTGAGTGGTAGCGACTCACGGGTTTTTTTATAAAATGATTTGCTTCATATGTAAAACACCTTATAGTATAATGTAAAAGTATTGAATGATAATTATTTTCATTTAGAAATGGTATAAATGTTATATACAGTGTTTAAATAGGGGGAAACTAAATGGAAGACGTTACAATTATAGGTGGCGGTCCAGCAGGTTTATTTGCAAGCTTTTATTCCGGGCTTAGAGGTATGTCTGTGAGAATTATTGATGTTCAAGATAAACTTGGTGGTAAGATGCAAGTGTATCCAGAGAAAATAATTTGGGATATTGGTGGCGTAGCGCCTAAGCCGTGTCATGAAGTAATTAAAGATATGATTCAGCAAGGTTTACATTTTAATCCTAAAGTGAATTTAAATGAACGTGTCATTGATATAAGAAAAATAGATGAAAGACATTTTGAAATAGAAACTGAGCAAGGACAAGTATATCATTCAAAAGCTGTGATTTTTGCTATTGGTGGAGGTATTATTAATCCCAAACCACTAAAAATTAAAGGCGCTGAGCGTTATCAACTTACAAACTTACATTATGTTGTACAATCATTCTCTAGATTTAAAGACAAACATGTACTTATTTCTGGAGGGGGTAACACAGCATTAGATTGGGCGAGAGATATTGCTAAAATAGCTGAAAGTGTGACCGTAGTCTATAGAAAACCAGAGATAACTGGTTATGAAGCGATGACTAAGGTGCTTGAAGATTTAGGCGTTCAGTTGATACCTTATACACAAATTAGTGAACTGATTGGTAATGATGAAGACAATTATATTCATCAAGTTAAATTAACTAACTTACAAACTGGTTTAACTTCGACTCATTCATTTGATGATGTTATTATAAGTCATGGATTCGATCATGAAAATCCACTATTAAAAGATTGTACATCTCAATTTGAGTTGTATGATGAATATCGAGTAAAAGGTTTTGGAAATACAACGACTAATATTCCTGGTATCTATGCTTGTGGCGATATTGTTCATCATGAAGCTAAGGTTCATTTGATTGCAAGTGCGTTTAGTGATGCGGGTAATGCTGCTAACCTTGCTAAAACATATATCCAACCTGATGCTGCTGCAGAAGGATATGTTTCAAGTCATAATGAAATATTTAAAGAATCAAACAAAGAAATTATGAATCAATATCTATATTAATATAAAACGAGGGAACAAAATGATAAACATTAAATATGAAGCACCATCTGTAGATGATTATTTGAAATTAAGAGTAGATGCAGGAATGAGTGCTAAGTCGGTAGAAGCGGCACAAAAAGGATTGCCGAATGGATGTTTCAATGTCACATTGTATGATGGTAAAACTTTGGTAGGGATGGGAAGAGTTACCGGTGATGGTGGTACTACACTTCAAGTTGTCGATGTAGCACTACATCCTGAATATCAAGGACAAGGTTATGGTCGTACAATTATGGAACATATTATGAAATATGTAGAAGAAAATGCTGTAACAGGTACATATGTAAGCTTAATGGCCGATTACCCAGCTGATAAACTATATGAAAAATTTGGGTTCCAGTCTACTGAACCCCATTCAACAGGTATGTATATCTTATTTTAGGATAATAAAAAGACGTACTCAATCAATGTAATGAATTTCAAAAATTAGAATTTTTATTCTAACATTTCGAGTTTATATTATATTGAACGAGCACGTCTTTATTTTGTTTTTAAAACTTATTTAACACCAAAGTCAATGATGATACGACCCATGTGTTGATGATTCATTACACGTTCGATACCTTTTGGTAAATCTTCAAATGAAATGACGTCTTTAATATCATGCAGTTGTTTTGGTTTTAAATCTTTGGCTAGACGACGCCAAACTAATTTACGCAATTTAATAGGAGTGAATACCGAATCAATACCTAGTACACTTATGCCTCTTAAAATAAGCGGAAAGACAGAACTTTCAAATTTAGTACCGCCAGTCATGCCAATTACTGCTACACTACCATTATTATCGAGTCTATTTACAATATTAGATAAACTGTCACCACCTACAGGATCGATGGCTGCCTGCCATGTTCTAGATGCTAAAGGTTTATAATCATATTCAGGTAAGCGGTCGATAACTTCTTTAGCACCAATCGCTTTTAATTTATCGTCTACATCTTTACGTCCAGTACTAGCAACTACGTCATAACCTAATTTATTTAACATTAAAACAGATAACATACCTACACCACCAGATGCACCTCTGACAAGTACACTATCTTTTTCGATAGTCATTCCGTCATTTTCTAGACGTTCGATTGCTAATCCTGCAGTATAACCTGCTGTTCCATAGATCATTGCTTCTTCTAAAGTTAAATCCTCTGGTAAATCAATAATCCACTCGCTTTTAACACGAGCATACTCACTATATCCACCAAAATGACTTACACCTAAATCATAACTAGTTACTATGACTTTATCACCTACATAATGGCCTGGTGCATTTGATTCAACAATTTCACCAGATAGATCGATACCCGGTACCATTGGATATTGTTTTACAATTGCATTGTTATTTTGAGTAGCTAATGCATCTTTATAGTTAATACTTGAATAATGTACTTTAATCAGTACATCACCTTCAGGTAAATCATCTACTGTAAGTTGCTTGAAATCAGAAGAGACGTTCCCTTCATCGTCTCTATCTACGAGATAAGCTTTAAATTTTTCTGACACTATAAGTTCACTCCTTCAATATTTATGACCTTCATTATAAAGTTTTCTTTTACTTATTAAAATGATAAAAACTTTCCTTAATTTAAAATGACAAAAATAAGCCACGACTATTTTAATATAAATTGTGACAAATTGTCATAAAGTTTTAGAAATAAAATTGTTAAAAAAAGAGTTTCATAAATTTTGAAAAGAATTGTTATTGACATAATTAAAGGAGAAACATATAATTATTTTGATAATGATTATCAATTGCTACTAGTTGTTTTTAATAATAAAAATTTATGTAGGGGTGTAATAATGAAAAAATTATATACGAGTTTATTGGTATTATCACTTTTATTAGGCGCCGCAGCATGTTCGAATGATGATAGCAACAAAGATAAAGACAGCTCTAAAGATGAGTCATCTAAAACTGAACAAAAGAACAAGAAGTCTAATGATCATTCAAAAAATAAAACATCAAATAAAGATGATCAAAAGAATTCTGAGAAAAGTAAAGATGATCAAGACAATAATCAAAACGATGACCAAAAAAATACAAGTGATAATGATTCAACAGGTCAAAATCAAGATGATAATAGTGGAAATGATTTAAATCAACAGGCTAAAAGTACAGACAATTCAACTCAGCAATCTAATAATATGAATGACGCGAATACATCTAATAATAATTCAAACCAAACTGCTAGTAATACAAACAACCAAAAAACATCAAATCAATCTTCACAATCAACTGCATTAAAACAATTACCTAACTTCCAAACTGCTTTAGATTTAGCAAGACAAGAAGCAAATTTATATGGTAGTAGTAATAAAACGTATAATGACTATGCAATTGAAGGTGAGAATGCCAATTATAGATATGTATTTAGTTTTAAAGACCCACAACAAAATGGTGTTTATTCTATAGTTACTGTAAATAGCCAAGGTGAACCAGTTGTTGTTGACCCAGCTTACGGAAAATAAAAATATTTTATTTCAAAATATATAGATATAAAAAGGCGTATCATCAAATGTAAATACTTTGTGATACGCCTTTAAAAGAATGTTAGCTTCTAGTTATTTTAACTCTTTTTGAATTAGTTTAGTAAGATATTGTAACGATTGATTATTTTTATTGATATACGGATTATCGTTTTGGGGAATCATATCTGTCGTTAAATCATTTAGTAATAAATCAGGATCCGTATACCAAACGTTAGCTAAGCTTTTCATCACACGATTATAAATACCACGCTCTTCTTTGTATTGGTCATGATGAGGTGTATATAAGCATACACGTTTATCAATTGTTAATGCATCAAATATTATTGAAGAATAATCAGTAAGTACGATATCAGAAATAAGTAGTAAATCTTGAGTTTCTATTCCTTTTTGAGGAATAATGACTTCTTCAGGTAAGTTTACGGTTTGACTACTTTCGACATGACCTTTAAATATAACATTATATTTCTCCAATAATTGGTCGGTGATTGGTAATGTTGTGTCTAACTCATTATTTGACAACCAAGTTGGAGCATAAAGTAATATTGGTTTACTTAGATCACACTTTAAATCGTGTTTGAGTTGTTCGTAATATGATGATTCACTTATTTTGTTAAGCAAATATTGCACGCGTGGATAACCTATAGGTGACACTTCAGTATCATGCGTAGGGAAAGTTGTATGGAACATGTCCATAGCAAATTTTGAATCACATACTAAGTAATCTTGTTTAGCCAACTTGTTATATTTACGAGCTCTATAATTATATATATTTAAGTTTTGGTTTGGTTCATGACTATCTAAAAATAATTTTTTAATTGGGGTACCATGCCAAAGTTGAATAATAGTACCATTTGGTTTGATGTCATCTGGAATATAACTTTCTGTGACAACTACTTTAGCAGTTTCTATCATTGATTTTGTTTCTGGATCCTCAGGTGATATAAAATGTGGCCCCTGTCTATCATTTGTCACAAAATAAGTATTGATGGTTGGATTTCTCTTAACAAAATAACTAAATAAGTATTTAGAATTGCCACGATAGCTATAATCAAATCCCATAAAGACAACATGTTCTTTAAGTAATGACTTATCTTTATCATAGATATAGCTTAATTCTCTATGTTTTTTTAAAGAGTGATTTTTAAATGGTTTGAACATCCATTTAGGTAATCTGAATTTTGTACTTAACAATACAGAATCTGAGTATCTTAGTTCGCTATGATCATTGTAAGTAAATCTAGGGAATGGAATTTTTTGACGATGTTCATATGCGATTTTGTTTAAATAAAATTGATTTATTTTACTAATATTATTTTTATCTATAGAAGACCAAAGTTGGCTACTTGTATAAATTGGTGTTTTAAAATCAAAGACAACGTGTCCATCTACTGCAAGTTGGCCTTTTAAAATGGTTACTAAAGCTAAATCAAAAATAGTCTCAATATTAAATTTTTCAAGATGAACTAGGGCAGATTTAATTTCATAAATCACATTAGGGTAGTGATTAATATTTTTAACCCAATCTATAAAATCAACCGTTTCTAACCCAAAATATCTACAATCATTTAAATAGGTTTTATCTATTGTATAATCAACAATAATTGAAGTGCTCTTTAATTCAACAGCATCAAGCATTTTTTGATGAAGCATTATATCATTAGAGTATGGAACAAAATGTGTGTATCCTTCATCTAAAGCTTTCATGAGTTGAATATCTAAGTTTTCTAAACTAGTTATATTAATTTGCTTTATCATATCGCTGACTTCTTTAGGCTAAATTTATTCTTCTTATTTTATCATGTGTAACACATTAATTCATAATGAGGACGTTTATTCATTTGTGTAAGCGCTACCATTATAAGATTTGGACACAAAAATAAAGAATAAAAAATAAAGAGAAATAATTGAGCAAAACTATAAAATCAATGTTGTAATTTTAACGATAAGATGATATATTTTAATTGTGAAAAAGTTCACAAGTTATAAATGAATTCAATTTGAAGAAGACTCACAATCAAAGATAATAAATATTTTTATTTTGATATAACTCTAGCTAGAGACAAACAAATTTAAAGTAAAGGAAGAGTCATACTATGTTAGTAAATTCATTCAATCCATTTGATAATTTAGTGTTATCAAGTATTATTGCTGCAGTACCAATTATCTTATTTTTATTATGTTTAACTGTTTTCAAAATGAAAGGGATTTATGCTGCAATAACAACGTTAGTCGTTACTTTATTGATTGCAATTCCATTCTTTAAATTACCTGTAGGAATTGCCTCAGGTGCAGTAGTGGAAGGTTTCTTCCAAGGTATCATTCCAATTGGTTATATTGTAATGATGGCTGTATTACTATATAAAATCACATTAGAATCTGGACAATTTTCTACGATTCAAGATAGTATTACAAGTATTTCTCAAGACCAACGTATCCAATTATTATTGATAGGTTTTTCGTTTAATGCCTTTTTAGAAGGAGCTGCAGGATTTGGTGTTCCGATTGCAATTTGTGCTTTATTATTAGCGCAATTAGGCTTTAAACCTTTACAAGCTGCCATGTTATGTTTAGTAGCTAATGCAGCTTCAGGTGCATTTGGTGCCATTGGTATTCCGGTGGGTATTGTTGATACACTTCATTTACCTGGTGGTGTAACAGCAATGGGAGTATCTCAAACATCAGTATTTACTTTAGTTATTATTAACTTCTTCATACCATTTTTATTAATCTTTATAATTGATGGTTTTAAAGGAATTAAAGAAACATTACCTTCAATATTAGTTGTTTCTATTACGTATACTGTATTACAAGCGTTACTAACTGTATTTAATGGACCAGAATTAGCAGATATTATTCCTCCATTAGCATCAATGTTAGCTTTAGCTTTATTCTCAAGAAAATTCCAACCGAAACATACATTTAGAATACAAAAAGATGTTGAACCTGAACCAGTTAAACATCATAGCGCAAAATCAATTTTCTATGCATGGAGCCCATTTGTTATCTTAACAATTATCGTTATGATTTGGAGCGCACCATCATTTAAGAATTTATTCTTACCTAATGGTAAACTTTCTGGATTAGTATTTAACTTTAATTTACCGGGTACATTTAGTGAAGTTGCACATAAACCAATTACATTATCATTAAATCTTATAGGTCAAACAGGTACTGCGATTTTAATCACTATTATTATTACAGTATTAATGTCTAAAAAAGTTGGCTTTGGTGATGCGGGACGTTTATTCGGTGTAACTTTCAAAGAATTATGGTTACCTATTTTAACAATTTGTTTCATATTAGCTATTTCTAAAATAACTACTTATGGTGGATTAAGTAGTGCAATGGGTCAAGGTATTGCGAAAGCTGGAAACGTATTCCCATTACTTTCTCCAATATTAGGTTGGATTGGCGTGTTCATGACTGGATCAGTAGTTAATAACAATTCATTATTTGCGCCTATCCAAGCATCTGTAGCACAACAAATTGGTACGAGTGGTTCATTACTTGTTGCTTCTAATACAGTTGGTGGGGTTGCAGCTAAATTAATTTCACCACAATCTATTGCTATTGCAACTGCAGCTGTTAAAGAAGTAGGTAAAGAATCTGAATTACTAAAAATGACTTTAAGATATAGTATTGGCTTGCTTATATTCATCTGTATTTGGACATTTATCTTATCAGTATTGTTATAAAATTAAATTTAGTAGTTAAACTAAAAAAACTGATTTCTCGTATATACGAGAAATCAGTTTTTTATATTATTAATATGTTTTATTAAGGTGTCTTGATGTATATATTGTTGAAAAATTTAAAGCTAATATTAATTGATAATGTACTTTAGCTGAACATTTTCATGAAATCTTTATAAACAGCTTCGGCAGTATAATTTTCTAGCGTATGTCGACCCTCATTGATGATATATTGGAGTTCACTATCATTATGCATAGTTAAATCAATTCGTTTAGCTAACTGAGATGTATCATCATGTTCTACTAAATAGCCATTTTCACCCTTTTTAATAATAGAATCAGGGCCAGTATTACCAGCAAAGCTAATAACAATATTATCTTGAGCCATCGCTTCAAGTAAGACCATGCCAAAGCCTTCATTTCTAGATGGCACGACAGTAATCTTACTTTGAGCAAGCTTTTGATCAAGTTTAGGTGTTGATGGATAAAGTTCGACAATATCTTGTAAATGATATTGATTTATAAATTGAATTAATGAATCTTTTTCTTGTCCATCGCCATATAAATGTAATACATAGTTTAAATGTCTCAAATCGTCTTGAATTAATCTAATACTTTCTAATAAAAGATCGAATCCTTTTTCATATTCTAATCTTCCTGCAGCAATAATAATATTTTTCTTTTGAGAAGCAATTCTCTTGTTATCAATGATGTTAGGTATAACATAGACAGGTGTTTTTAATTTGGATTGATAATTTCCTTGGTCAGCGGGCGTTAATGTTATAACTTTATTAACATCACGATATGCTCTAATTATTTGTTGCTGGTATTTAGGACTATAAGCATTGAAATCCATATGCTCCATAGCTACAGTAGTAACTTTTTTATTGTGGTACTTTGAAATAAGAATATTAAAACTCGCACGAGTACCTACTAACACATCAGACGATACTTGTTTGATAGCTTTAATCATTTTCTTTTCAACATAACTAGAAAACTGATCAATACCACTTTCATATTGAGATAAGTGCTTTGGACTTAGTAGAGGAGTATATTTATTTATACGATTGGCAGCCATAGCAACAAGGTTACTTGGTTTGGCACGATAATCAATTAAGATTTTAATTTTAATATTTTTGTGTAGATAGAAATATGGCTCATTTGTCTTTCTGAATATAGAAATAATCGTTACTGAATGGCCTTTTTCAGCTAGTACATTAGCAAGTTGTGAAATAGATTTAACCGTTCCGCCCATCGAATAGATGTTATGCATGAAAAATGTGAACGACTTCATTTGAACACCTCTTAGTTTTATAAATTTATATTGATTATATCATGACATAGTTCACAAATGAGTTAAATGAATATGTTAAAATATAAGTATTAATAATAAATGAATATGTCATTTTGATCTAAGTATTGTAGTACAAAAAATTTCAATTGTAAGACATTGTCTCAAACATTTATGAATGAGATGATTTCAAAATTGTTATTGTGAAATAGGTGATTATTTCATTTAAGTATTGATTGTATGGTACAATATTAAATGTTTTAAGTGTCATATTTTAGGTAATGTATTGAGTAATTGTGACTAGATTACATTAATTATAAATCTAAAATAAAAGTTGTTTAGAATTAATGGGAATCGTTGATTTTATTTTTTTACCTATTTAGAAAGCGCTTTAATATAAATCTAGGTCATTTGATAGTTTTATTAATCAACTAAAAAAGGGGGACTGTATTTGTTATGAGTACACAACATAGCAAAACAGATGTCATCTTAATCGGTGGCGGTATCATGAGTGCAACGTTAGGAACATTATTGAAAGAATTATCACCTGATAAAGAAATTAAAATATTTGAAAAGTTGAATCAACCCGGTGAAGAAAGTTCAAATGTTTGGAATAATGCTGGTACAGGGCATTCAGCATTATGTGAGTTGAATTATACTAAAGAAGGTAAAGATGGATCTGTAGATATTACTAAAGCGATTAAAATCAACGAGCAGTTTCAAATTTCTAAACAGTTTTGGGCTTATTTAGTTAGAACAGGACAATTAGAAAATCCAGAAAACTTTATTAAAACAGTACCTCATATGAGCTTCGTTAAAGGTGCGAATAATGTTGATTTCTTAAAAAGACGTGTTGAAAGTCTTCAAAAGAATGTTTTATTTAGTAAAATGGAAATTTCTGAAGATAAAAATAAAATTGCTGAATGGGTACCTCTCATGATGGAAGGTAGAACAGACGAAGAACCAATTGCTATCACTTATGATGAAACTGGTACAGATGTTAACTTTGGAGCTCTAACTAAAAAGTTATTTAGTAATTTACAACAAAAAAATGTAGATATTAATTATAAACATGAAGTTTTAGATGTAACTAAACAAAATGATGGAACTTGGTTAGTTGAGGTTAAAAACTTAGCTAATAATCAAGTTACAACTTATGAAACTGATTTCGTATTTATTGGTGCTGGAGGTGCAAGCCTACCATTACTACAAAAAACTGGAATTAAAGAATCTAAACATATCGGTGGCTTCCCAGTTAGTGGCTTATTCTTAAGATGTAAAAATCCGGATGTTATTAAACGTTATCATGCAAAAGTTTATGGTAAAGCTGAGGTGGGTGCGCCACCTATGTCAGTACCGCATTTAGATACACGATTTGTAAATGGTGAACGTTCATTACTATTTGGACCATTTGCAGGTTTCTCACCAAAATTCTTAAAAACTGGATCATATTTAGATTTAATTAAATCAGTGAAACCTAATAATATCGTTACGATGTTAACTGCAGGTGTTAAAGAATTTGACTTAACAAAATATTTAGTATCACAATTAATGCTTTCTAATGAGGAAAGAATAGATGACTTACGTGTATTCTTACCAAATGCTAAAGATGAAGATTGGGAAGTTATTACTGCAGGACAACGTGTTCAAGTGATTAAAGATACTAAAGATTCAAAAGGTAATTTACAATTTGGTACTGAAGTAATTACATCAGAAGACGGTACGTTAGCTGCTTTACTTGGTGCATCACCAGGTGCATCTACTGCTGTAGATATTATGTTCGATGTACTTCAAAAATGTTATAAAGATGACTTTGACAGTTGGGAATCTGCTATTAAAGAAATGGTTCCTTCATTCGGATTAAAATTAACTGAACATGAAGATGTTTATCATGCTGTTAATAAAGAAATAGTTAAATATTTGAAAGTTAAATAAATAGTTAAAGCGTCTCACTATAAAGTCTAATGGCTACGATAGTGAGATGCTTTTATTTATTTAGAATGCGAGTTTTTAAGTTGTTGGTTATATTTAGTTTTGAGGTAATTGAATCGTAAATGTAGTTCCTTCATGTTGAGTGCTTGAGACGTAAATTTTACCGTGATGAAGTTTAATAATTGATTCTGTAATTGCCAAACCTAAGCCATTACTATTGTTATCATGGCTAAGTTTATAAAAGCGTTCAAACATTCGTGATTGTTGTGTTTCGGTTATAACATCACCATGATTAGTAACTTGAATTAAAATATGTTGTGATGTTTGCGTTAATGCAATGTTAATAACTGAATCGTGATAAGCATACTTAATGGCGTTGATAATAAGATTATTTATGGCTTGATGTAATAGTCTTTCATTTCCAAGGAAATAAATAGATTCCAAGTTAGACATTATCATTAATGACTTATTATCTAGTGCGAAATGTTCATGTCGAATAATGTCTTTGATCAATATATTAAGTTGTATATTGTCTGAAAATGTAAGATGTTGTGCATTATCAAGTTCCGATAATAATAACAATTCTCTTGTTAAATCACTAAGTTGAGTTGTAATTTGATTGATTTCTTCTATTTTATTTTGTCGTTTATTTTCATTATCGGTTTGTTCTAAATCCACTAATAATTGTTTAATATGAGTTAGGGGCGTTTTGATCTCATGAGAAACATTCTGTACAAAGTGTTGTCGCATTTCATCAACTTGCTTTAAAGATTGTCTCATTGTGTCAAAACGATATTGTAATGTGCCGATTTCGTCTTTTCGTGTTTGTTTAATCGGCGTGTTAAAATCTCCATTCATTAATCTTTCTGTACCACGTTTCAATTGTTTTACAGGTCTTACTATAGAATAGGTAGAAGCTATAACTAACGAGATTGAAATTATCAACAATAATGCTAATAGCACTGCTAAAAATATTCTGAATTCGCTAAATGTTTCCCCTATATCAGGACGCATAAATACTGCAATAGCTTGATGATCATTTTTAAATTGAAGACCTACAGTATTATCAGTTTCATTATCAAAGAAACCTGTTATAAAAAGTTTAAAAGGCTTCTCTTTTATCCCATGATAAGTATCGCCGTGTAAAACCTTTTGGATATCATGTTTGGGTAAGCTATCTTTTCTAAAAGGAGCGCCATAAAAGTGTTTGTTACCATGTTGATCAACAGTCATAATTTGATAATTCATATCTCCCAAGTGTTTAAAATATGTATTAATATGTTCAAATGATTGTTTATCTTCAAATTCCTTAGCTTCTTTTAATGTCTTCATAATTTTCGCATCATTAGAGGGTTTTAGATTAAAATGATAATAAATGTTCGTGAAAATAAAACTGATAAACGCACTAAATAAAATGACGACGATTGTATAAACAGCAATTCGAATATATAAAGATTTAAACATTTACTTCCACCTTATATCCTTGTCCACGAACTGTTTTAATTGTGACATTAGAATGTAATTGAGCTAAACGTTGTCGTAAACGCTTAATATGGACATCAACTGTTCTTTCATCACCTTCATAATCAAACCCCCATATTTTTTCAATAAGATGCTCTCTTGTAAGTATTTGCTTCTTATTAGTGGCTAATAGAAAAAGAAGTTGAAATTCCTTATTCGGTAACATCATCGTTTTATCGTTTACTATAACTTCCATATACGCTTGTTGGAGTGTTAAATCACCTATTACTAATTGTTCTTCTGCATGTATATCATATCTACGTAAAACAGCTTTCATACGAAATATGAGTTCTTTGACTTCAAATGGCTTCGTTAAGTAGTCATCCGTACCACTTAGAAATGCTCGTTCTTTATCACTTAGTGCATCTCTTGCAGTCAACATAATGACAGGTAACTCAAAATCTTCTTTGATAATTTGACATAATTCAAACCCGTCCATACCTTCCATCATAATATCGACAATAGCAATATCTATTTGATTACGATTTAAACATTCAAGTGCATCCTTAGCATTCATATGAGTATATGTTTGAAAGTGTTCTTTTTCTATATGTGTCGAGACATAATTTAATATTTTCAAATCATCATCGACGATAAGACAGCGATTCATATACACACTCCTATCTTTTTTACTTAATTATACTATGAGCAAAATTTATAAAACAATGTATGAAATTGTTCATATTCAGTTCATAAAAAGTAATTAATATACAACTAGTGAAAATATCGAATAGGAGTGAATATGAATGAAATTAGCATGGAATGAAATAAAATTTTATAAGCTAAGATATATATTGATTATGCTAATTATTGTCTTATTAAGTATGATGGTGTTATTTATTAGTGGTTTAGCACAAGGGCTTGGCAGAGAAAATGTTTCATTATTTAGTCAGCTTAAATCAAAACATTATATTATCCAAGATATGAAAGCACCTCAAATTGAAAAATCTCAATTAACGAAAAAACAACAATCTAAGGTTGAAAATATCATTAACACTAAACCCTTGAAAATGAAACAACAAACTTTAAATGTTAAAGGAGAAAATAATGAAGATGTATTAGCAATCGATTCTTCATTACAACATAAGTTTAAGTTGTCAAAGGGCCATTATCCGAAAAACGATAATCAAATTGTTGTGAATGAAAAATTAACAGGAAAGGGTATAAATATTGGAGATAAAGTCCAATTTAAAAATCAAGAGAAAGCGTATAAAGTAACAGGATTTCTTAAAGATGCGATGTATTCACATAGTTCAATCGTAATGATGAATCAACAAGGATTCAGTGATATTAAAGGACAGTATGCTACATTTTATCCATTCAATAAACTATCGAAGCATGAACAACAACAGCTAAAGGATATTACAGGTATCCAAGTTACAGATGAAAATGAATTAAAAGATAATATTGCTAGTTATAAAGCTGAACAAGCACCACTAAACATGATGATAGTGAGTTTACTCGTTATTTCTGCTATTGTTCTTAGTGCCTTCTTTTATGTCATGACAATCCAAAAAGTATCAGAAATAGGTATTTTAAAAGCGATTGGTATAAAGACAAGACACTTGCTTAAATCCTTAACCGCACAAATTTTAATGATTACATTATTATCAGTTTTAATATCAGTCGCTATGATTATAAGTGTTTCATTCATAATACCAGTTACAATGCCATTTCATTTAGCCTACGCTAATTACTTTTTAGTTATTGTCATTTTCATACTCGTAGCATGCATAGGCTCATTACTATCATTTATTAAAGTCGTTAAAATCGATCCATTAGATGCTATTGGGGGTGGAGAATAGTGACATTGCAAGTTAAACAATTAATTAAAACGTTTGGAGAAGGTAGTACTAAGACAGAAGTATTAAAGGTTATCGATTTAACAATAGAGCCTGGTGAATTTGTAATTCTTTCAGGTGCATCAGGTTCGGGTAAATCAACATTGTTATCTATATTAGGAGGTCTACTTTCTCCTACTGATGGGGATATAAACTATGAACAACAACCTTTATTTTCATCGTCTAAACAAAATAGTGAACGTCGATTATCAGAGATAGGCTTTATCTTCCAATCTTCTCACTTAGTACCTTATTTAAGCGTCATTGATCAATTGATAATTGTAGGACGTGAAGCAGGAATGTCTAAAAAAATAGCATATCGTCGTGCAGAAAAATTATTAAGTGATATAGGATTGTATGAAAGAATGAATGCTTACCCCCATATGTTATCAGGTGGTGAAAAACAAAGAGTAGCTATTATGAGAGCGCTAATGAATAATCCTAAAGTGTTATTAGCTGATGAACCAACAGCAAGTTTAGATGCTAAAAGAGCGTTATCTGTTGTAAAAATGATTAAAAAAGAAATTTCAAACAATCAAATGTGTGGAATTATGGTGACACATGATCAACGATTGTTTGAATATGCAGATAAAGTTATTTGCTTAGAAGATGGTCTAATTAAAAATTAATATAAAAATAGAGGCAGTAATACATTCGTATAGAATGTACACTGTCTCTTTTATTTAATCCATAAAATGATAATACTTAACCAAAAGGTTAGTGCAAAGTATATGGTTAGTAAAAGACGATACTGGTACATTACACCTAAAAAGTCTCTGATTAACGCAATATGGAAAAAATGGTATGGTGTATGACTGCCAATACCATAGGCTTGAATATCATGATTTTTAGCTAATTTAAGTGCTCTTAAAATATGAAATTGACTAGTTACACACAGTATTTTGGGTTTAATATTGAAATGTTTTCTAATTATTTCTTTCGAATATATAAAGTTAGTATTAGTATTTGTTGATTGTTGTTCCAATAATATATGTTCTTTTGGGACACCGCGATGAATTAAATAGCGTTGCATAGCTAAAGCTTCAGTAATAGGTTCATCTGGACCTTGACCACCAGAAACTAAAATCATAGGAGAATTATGGAACTGTCGGTAAATATCATATGATCGATCTAAACGCTCTTTAAGCATAGGTGTAACTTCTTCAGTAAAAATACCTGCCCCTAAAATAATGATTAAATCGATTGGTTTTTGAAAATGAGTTGAACCATATGCAGAATACCAAAAGACATAACAAAAGAAAGCGAATAAAGTAGACAAACCAATGAAACTAAGCCATAGTATAATGCCATTCAATATTGGAATAGGACAAGTACTAATGTAGAAACAAGCAATTATAAATAGGATTAACCGAACTCCACTTAAAGTCATTTGCTTAATAAAACGACGCCCTTGTTTATTACGAAAGATAGAGGCATGCTTTAATATGATATACATAAATATCATTATTATTATTGCTATTAGTTCATAAGGTATTGAATAACTAATCAGATGGTAAATTAGAGTTATAAAACCTAATATAATAGTAGAAATAAATCCAGTTATACTTAAAGTTATAAATTGGTTGAAAAATAAAGAAAACAATATTATTAAAATTAATAAAGTGAAAAGCAATGGAATCATGAAAGGGCCACCTCTATCATATATGTATATATAAATGTAGTTGATAAGAGTTAAATAAGCAACTTAAAAGATATTGAGTTAAAACTGTTTTTAAGGTTTCATTTTATAATTTTTCTTGATATCATTTATAAGATGAAAAATAAATATTTTATATAAATCTACGCGTGTTTGAGGAGATACATATGACTAGACAATTAGAAGATCATATTGCATTTTTAGAAACATTTATCAATAATGTAAATACTTTAACGGCTAAATTATTGAAAGATTTGCAAAATGAATATGGCATTTCTTTAGAACAATTTAATGTATTAACGATGCTTAGTAACGAATCTATGACTATTAGTCAAATTACGGAGAAGCAAGGCGTTAATAAAGCGACAGTGAGTAGAAGAATTAGTAAATTGCTAGATGCAGGTTTAGTTATTTTAGAAAAACCTAACGCTAATATAGATCAACGACTCAAATTTATTACGTTATCTGATAACGGAAAATCATATATAAAAGAGCGTAAAGCTTTGATTAATAGTATTGCTCATGACTTTACAAATGATTTTTCTGCGGAAGATTTAGAACAAGTAAGACATGTTTTAGATATTATTAATCATAGAATGACGAATTATAGTTCTAAACTATCTTAAAAATTATTAAATAAAGACTATACACAATAGAAGAGTTAGGAATATAATTTGTATATACATTGGACATAAGACTAAATACGTATGTTACTGTTATTCATTTAGTCATATAATGAAAATATCTGAAAAAATAAAGATTTATAAATTTTAAATATTAAAAAATGATGCATAAGTAATAACCCCCCTTGATATAAATATAGTGATATAACTATTTATAAATGGTAGTAAGTTTGGAAAGTGAATAGAGGTGATACGATGAAACAGTGCCCTCAGTGTGGCGTCTCTGTTGAAAATGATGAGCACACTTGTCATAATTGCGGCCAGTCATTAAAAAAAGAAATAAATCAGAAAAGTAGTAAAAATAACAATATTAAACGAAAAGATAGAACTAACAAATCAACTAATCAATCATCGAATATTAAAATCAGAAAAGTTGTGCCAGTGGCAATTATATTTTTTATTATCATACTATTAGTTATTTTATTTTTCCTTCTAAGAAATTATAATTCACCCAATGCTCAAGCTAAAATTTTAGTGAATGCAATTGATAACGACGATAATCAAAAGGTAGCAACCTTACTTGGTACGAAAGACAAAAAGGTCGATCCTGATGAAGCGGCTGCGTACATCAAATATATTAAAAAAGAAGTGGGCATGAAGCATTTCGTTAGAGATGTTAGAAATACGGTTGATAAATTAAACAAAAGCGATTCAAGTGTTGCATCGTATATCCAAACTAAAGATGGGCAAGATATTTTACGTGTAAGTAAAAACGGAAGACGATATTTTATTTTTGATAATATGAGTTTTAATGCACCTACAAAACAACCTATCGTTAAACCTAAAGTGGATACTAAATATGAATTTAAATCAGGTGGTAAACGTAAAACAGTCATTGCAGATGCAAATAAAACAACACCATTAGGTTATTTTATTCCTGGTAATTATCACATAGACGCAACTAAAGAAACAAAAAATGGCGTATTCACAGGTACACTTGATTTTAATTTCAAGAATAGTAATAGTGAAACTGTAGATGTTAACGAAAACTTTGAAGAAGCGCATTTAAATATCAAATTAAAAGGTGCAACGAAACTGACAAGTAAATCGAAAAAAGTAATCATTAATGATCGTACAATGTCATATTCAAATTCTAAAGAATTCGGTCCTTATCCTAAAAATAAAGATATAACAATTTCAGCTCAAGGTAAGGCGAAAGGTAAAACATTTGAATCTGAAACTAAGACAATTAAAGCGTCTAACTTAAAAGATAATACGTCAGTTACTTTAGATTTTGATAGTGATGAAATAAGTAAATATGTGACTAAAAAAGAAAAAGAAGAAAATAGTTTGAAGAACAAACTCACACAATTCTTTAGTGGTTATTCTATGGCTTTAACTTCAGCCAAAAATCAAAGTAACTTTGATTTAATATCAAGTTATTTTAAAAAGAATTCTTCAATGTATGACAAAATGAAAAATAGTATTAGTAATCAACAACTTGTATCATTACAATCACCACAAGTATTGAGTGCTAGCAAAAGTGGAGATAAAATATTAACAACTGTACAACATATCGATGAAAATGGTCAGTATGTTAATAAAGAGTATGAGTTAGAACAAGCTTCTAGTGGGAATGACTTTAACTTAATTAAAGAAACAGATTAGAGAAATAGACGTAGTACAATGAAGTTCATTTACATTTATGGACATTGTCCTACGTCTCATTTTTTTAATTATCAAAATCTCATATGTTAAATATTTCTATATCATATAATATTAGAACTTTTATTATTAAAAATAAAAACAAGGTGGTTTCAAAAAATGAATAGTAAAGAACGAGCAAAATCACAATCTCTTATATTTGTAATCATCTTAGGAGCACTTACTGCAATAGGCGCATTATCTATAGATATGTTTTTACCTGGGTTGCCAGATATACAAAATGACTTTCATACAACAACTTCAAATGCTCAATTAACATTATCTCTATTTATGATTGGTTTAGCATTAGGTAATTTATTTGCTGGACCAATATCAGATTCTATTGGTAGAAGGAAACCGTTATGGATATCAATGCTTATTTATACTATTGCAAGTTTAGGTATTGTCTTCGTTACGAATATACAAGTGATGATAGCTTTGCGTTTTATACAAGGAATTACTGGTGGGGCGGCATCTGTTATTTCGAGAGCGATTGCTAGTGATATGTATAAAGGTAAAGAATTAACTAAATTTTTATCTTTACTAATGTTAGTTAATGGTGTTGCACCAGTTATAGCGCCTGCTATTGGTGGCGTTATACTAAGCTTTGCGGTATGGAGAATGGTATTTATTATTTTAACTGTATTTGGTGTATTAATGGTTATTGGTACATTAACGAAGGTGCCAGAGTCTTTACAAGAAGATGAAAAAGATAGTAATGGTATTAGAGAAATGTTTAAAAACTTTAAGCATTTATTATTTACACCTAAGTTTGTACTACCGATGGCAATTCAAGGTTTTTCTTTTATTATGTTATTTACCTATATTTCAGCTTCTCCATTTATAGTTCAAAAAATCTATCACATGTCAGCTTTACAATTCAGTATTATGTTTGCCGGTATAGGTATTACATTAATTATTTCAAGTCAGTTAGTAGGCTTTCTTGTAGACTATGTGGATAGACAACGCTTATTAAAAATAGTGACCTTTATTCAAATATTTGGTGTAGTTTTAGTTATCTTTACTTTGTTAAATCATATGAGTTTTTGGATTTTAGTGATTGGATTTATTATATTAGTTTCTCCTGTAACAGCAGTGGCAAGTTTAGGTTTTTCAATTGCTATGGATGAAAGTACACGAGGTAGAGGTAGTGCATCTAGTTTATTAGGATTAGTACAATTCCTATTAGGTGGCGTAATGTCTTCATTGGTTAATGTTATGGGCGAGCATAATGTAATGCCCTATGTAACGATTATTAGTTCAACGGCTATTATTTTAATTATATTACAATTACTTAATTCAAAAATACATCGTAACAATTAAACAACCAAAGTGATTAATACAATCACTTTGGTTGTTTTTCATCATTTACCAAATATAATTATCGCTGTAGTTTAACTGTGTTTGCTAGTAAATTTTCAGCAATTTCTTCTGGTGATTCTTGGCAGCCATTACGTAGCCAATAAAATATAACACCCACTTCACCACCAATTGAGTAAGTGATAAATAAAGACTTATTACGAATTGAATTTGGATAATCATTAATAACATGTTCATATGTTTTTTTTGTAGCTTGAAAATAATCAAACGCTAATCCTTTATTTGGATAAGTAATGAAAATAGCACGATAAAACGATTCTTTTCGTTTTATATATTTAGCTACAATTAAGAAAAATTTATATAATTTGCTTGTATCTACTCTTACACTTTCAAAATTATTATATAAAGCTGTAAGTAATTTAGTATATTTAGAGAGATGATAGTTTTGGATTTTTTCTAGTAAATCATATTTATCTTTATAATTATCATAAAAAGTAGATCTATTAACACCACTGTAAGCACATATCATTTTAATAGTAATATCTTCAAAAGGGTACTCATCTAATAGATCAATCATACTTTGTATAATTTTATATTTTGCTTTTCTTTTCATTAGTATTCACCTTTGTTCATATAACCGACACATTTTTTTAAAGTGTCGGTGTTTTTTTAATGTCTATGTAACTATAATAGATAAAGTGAATTTTAAAAGCAAATAGGAGGAAGTATATATGAAGAAAATGGTATTAATTAATATCATTACTATCATAGTATTAATTGTTATTGGAGTATTAGGCTTTTACTTCTGGAACAATGCAACAAGCTATGTTAGTACTGATAACGCCAAAATAGACGGCGATCAAATGAAAATAGCAAGCCCAACTGCAGGTGAAATCAAATCATTTGATGCAAAACAAGGTGACAAACTTAAAAAAGGTGACAAAGTAGCTGAAGTAGTTGGACAAGGTCAAGATGGTCAATCTAAAAAAATGAGCATCAAAATGCCTAAAGATGGCACAATCGTAAAAACAGATGGTATGGAAGGTTCAATGGCTCAAGCTGGGAACCCAATCGCTTATGCGTATAATTTAGATGATTTATATGTTACTGCCAACGTTGATGAAAAAGATGTTGCTGATATTGAAAAAGGAAATGACGTAGATATTGATATCGACGGTCAAAAAGCAACTGTAAGTGGTAAAGTAGAACAAATTGGTGATGCTACAGCAAATAGCTTCTCATTAATGCCTTCATCAAATAGTGATGGTAATTACACTAAAGTATCACAAGTTGTACCAGTTAAAATTTCTCTAGATTCTGAACCATCTAAAAATGTTGTTCCAGGTATGAACGCTGAAGTCAAAATTCATAAAAATTAAGGGGGTCATTAAATGACAGCGACCTTCATTATTGTTTATATTATAATCGCGCTCATACTTCTTGGTTTGATTAATTTCTTTATTTCTAAAAGTAAGAAAAAGTCTAAAAACCAAAAAGTGGAACAACGCTCAACAAAAGGTTCTGAGAGTCAATCATATCAATCTAAATTTAAAGCAAGTGATTTAGACAAACAATCTGAGTCACGTACAACATCTCCTAATGATTTTGGTTCAACTTCAAATCATATAGAAGACGATAAAAGAAAACATCATTTCGAATCAATGAATGAATCTGAAAATGACAACAACAATGCACATGACCAAGAGAAATTACGTCGTTCAGACGATTCTTCTCGTAACAATATTGATAGAGAAGAAACAGAAGATGTAGACGAAGAAGTGCATAATCCAATTAACCCTGACTCAGAAGAGGGCAGAGTTAATGAAAAAATCAAGAGACAACATAGTGATTTTATATTTGGTAATGGTATCACTAGAGGTAAAATTTTAGCAGCAATGTTATTTGGGATGTTTATTGCTATTTTAAACCAAACTCTATTAAACGTTGCGCTACCTAAAATTAATACTGAATTTAATATCTCTGCATCAACTGGACAATGGTTAATGACAGGATTTATGTTAGTAAATGGTATTTTAATACCGATAAGTGCTTTTCTATTCAATAAATATTCTTATAGAAAGTTATTTCTTATAGGTCTTGTACTATTTACTATAGGATCATTGATTTGTGCTATTTCAATGAATTTCCCTATTATGATGGTAGGACGTGTATTACAAGCTATTGGTGCTGGTATTTTAATGCCTTTAGGTTCTAATGTTATTGTTACAATCTTCCCACCAGAAAAACGTGGTACGGCAATGGGTATTATGGGTGTGGCTATGATATTAGCTCCAGCTATTGGCCCAACGTTATCAGGTTATATTGTTCAAAATTATCATTGGAATATAATGTTCTATGGTATGTTCTTTATAGGATTAGTAGCTATCATAGTAGGTTATTTCTGGTTTAGACTTTATCAAAGAACCACAAACCCTAAAGCCGATGTACCAGGAATTATTTACAGTACTATTGGTTTCGGTGCTTTATTATACGGTTTCTCTGAAGCTGGTAATAAAGGTTGGGGTTCAACTGAAATCGTTACGATGTTTGTGATTGGTGTTATATTCATTATCTTATTCGTTATTAGAGAATTAAGAATGAAAGCACCAATGTTAAACTTAACAGTATTGAAATACCCAACATATACTTTAACAACAGTTATTAATATGATTGTTATGATGAGTTTATATGGTGGTATGATTTTATTACCTATTTACTTACAGAATTTACGTGGATTCTCTGCGTTAGATTCAGGCCTATTAATGCTTCCGGGTGCATTAGTAATGGGTGTACTTGGTCCTGTTGCAGGTAAGTTATTAGATACTATTGGTATTAAACCATTAGCTATTTTTGGTATTGCTATAATGACTTATGCAACTTGGGAATTAACTAAGTTAAATATGGACACACCATATTTCTCAATCATGGGTATTTATGTGTTGCGTTCATTTGGTATGGCATTTATTATGATGCCTATCATGACTGCAGGCTTGAACGCTTTACCAGGTCGATTAATTTCTCATGGTAATGCATTTGTAAATACTATGAGACAATTAGCAGGTTCTATTGGTACTGCGATTCTTGTTACAGTAATGACAACACAAACAACTAATCATGTTGCCGCATTTGGCACAGAATTAGATAAAACAAATCCAGTTGTTCAAGATCATATGCGTGAATTGGCTCAACAATATGGTGGAGAACAAGGTGCAATGAAAGTATTATTACAATTTATAAATAAATTGGCTTCTGTTGAAGGTATAAACGATGCATTCGTTATTGCAACTATGATAAGTTTATTAGCACTTATTTTAAGTTTCTTCTTACAAAGTAAGAAGAAAGCTGATGCATCAGCTGCAAAATCAAGAGCAGAAGATTAATTGTTGATAGACATTAAATAAAGTTTAATTAAAAAAAATTGTGTTGTGGGGGCATGATTTTTAAGGGATCGGTATCAATTTTGATATCGATCCCTTTTTTTTAGTGGCTCTTACGAATGAAATGAGTTAGAGCCACTTATGCATTAGCGAAGCTAAGGCGAACCGAA